>NZ_QAIL01000275.1 GCF_003061025.1 Pedobacter sp. HMWF019
GATCTCCTGTTGGTATAGAGGATAAAATGGAAAGTTCGTAAATAAATGTTAATTTAACGGTTAATAACTTAAAAACTTTCCTTAATAACCAAATATCACCATCAAAATGAAACACAATTTCCTCTTCCTGATTTTACTTTTATGCACAGCGTTTTCACAGGCTCAAAGCTTGTCAAGTCCTGACCAGAAAATTAGAGTTGATGTAGCGATATCTTCCGGCCAACCGGTTTACAGTATCTATTTTAACAAGTTTCTGGTACTTCAAAAATCTGCTCTTGGCCTAGACATCAATGGCATTTCTTTTCACGATCAGCTAAAGACAAGTAGCGTCTCCCCTGTTCAAGCCACAGAGGCTCATTACACTATACTAAATGCAAAGAAAAGCGAAATTACCTATAAAGCCAACAAGCGTACATATATATGGAGTAATGTGCAAGGACAGAAGATCAGCGTCACTTTCCAGGTGTCCAACGATGGCGTTGCCTTTCGTTATGAGTTTACGGGTAAACAAGACCTGCTTAGCACTGTCAATAAGGAATACACCAATTATCATTTCCCGGAAACAGCTAAAGCCTGGCTGCAGCACAAAGCAGAAGCCCAAACAGGTTGGGAACATACCAACCCATCCTACGAAGAAAACTATCAACAAGATATTGCCATTGGCACGTCATCGAAAACCGGTTGGGTTTATCCCGCTCTTTTTAAATCAAATGATATCTGGATGGCCATTACAGAGGCTGGAATGGATGGCAAGTATTGCGGCACTTTTATAAAAAATGAGCCCGGCAGCCCGGTATATCAGATTACTTTTCCAGATACCAGAGAAGTTTTCACTGGCAAAGGATCCTTTCCGGAATCTAAGGGTTCATGGACTTCTCCCTGGAGGGTTATTGCTATTGGTTCTTTAAAGACCATCATGGAGTCTACCCTGGGAACTGATCTCGCCCAGCCTGCGATCCCCTTAAAAGATGCGTCTTTCATCAAACCCGGCCAGGCTTCCTGGAGCTGGATTATGAGCAAAGACGAATTTATTACCTATGAGGAGCAAAAAAAATATATTGATTATGCTGCAGATATGAAATGGGCTTACATTTTAATAGATGTAGATTGGGACACTAAAATAGGTTATGAAAAAATAACTGAACTTGCAGCTTATGCTGCAAAAAAGAATGTGGGTTTATTATTGTGGTACAATTCTGCCGGAAGCTGGAATACGGTACCTTACCATCCCAAAAATAAATTACTGACCCATGAAAGCCGTGTGGAAGAATTTAGCCGCTTGCAAAAAATAGGTATCAAAGGAGTCAAGATCGATTTCTTTAATGGCGATGGCCGCTCTATGATTGCTTATTACACCGAGATACTAAAGGATGCTGCAGATTACCAGTTATTGGTTAATTTCCATGGTGCAACTTTACCAAGGGGTTGGGCAAGAACTTATCCTCACTTAATGACCACCGAAGCAGTAAAAGGTTTTGAAATGATCACTTTTATGCAGGAGGCAGCAGATCTGGAAGCGACGCATGCAGCGATGCTCCCTTTTACGAGAAATCTGTTTGATCCTATGGATTTTACACCTATGAATCTGTACAAAATCCCTACAAATGTGATCCGCAAAACCACAAGTGCTTTCGAATTGGCAACCAGCGTATTATTTCTTTCCGGTATCCAGCATTATGCAGAATCGCCAGAAGGAATGGCCAAGGTTCCTGCAGATGTAAAAACATTTTTGAGTTCATTGCCCACACACTGGGATGAGGTGAAATTTATAGATGGATTGCCTGGGAAACTCGTAATTATCGCTAGAAGAAGTGGTTCTAAATGGTATGTGGCTGGTATAAATGGAGAGGATAAACCAAAGAAAGTTTTGCTCGATTTGTCTGCATTGAAAATGGCTAAAGCTAAGCTATTTAATGATGGTAAAGAGCCACTTAGCTTTGATATTACCGATGTGAATACCGTACAAAAATACGAAGTGGAATTGAAGGCAAATGGTGGCTTTGTGTTGACACAGGAATAGTTTTGTTATTTAATTAAAAAAAAGGGTAAGCTCGAGGGCTTACTCTTTTTTTTGTTTAACGCCTATTGAACAAACCCCCTGATTGCTCTATACTAAACTTCTTATCCACCAGTCATATCTGCACTTACATAGACCCAGGCATTTTTACCCGATTTTAAAGTAACAGCGATTCTTTTATAATCGTCTACCTCATAACCATCAGCCTGAATAAGTTCTTCCACAGTGATAGCAAAAACTGTCCCCTCAATACTGTCGCATTCGTTATTTGTTCTGGTAATGATAGGATGTTCGCTCAGCCCGCTTGCGGCAATAACAGCCTCATCCTCTATCTTCACCATAGAAAGTTTAAAACCAACAAGATCGTCGGCTTCTCCTTCCAGTTTTCTGCCAAAGGTATCTAGCTGAACAGGTTCTAGTTGTAATGTTCCATAAGAGAATAAATTTTCCATTGTTCTTTTTTGAGACAAAAGTAAACATCTGTTTAAATTGTTAGAGATTCAATTTCACCATAGTGGTAGTTGCAATGGTCTGCTCCCTCCCTCTGCAATTTGCCACGAAAAACTAAATAACAACAACCAGACGTTTTCCGTCTGAAACATCCAGATCCCATAGCGTTGATATATCATCTAGCCTATGGGCAACCGTTTGTACTTTCAACTTTCCTTCCGAGGACAATTGAAACATTTCCGGTAAAACCTCAGAAAAAAGTTTTCTTACCTGTTCTTTGGGCCAGCTTCCTAACCCTGAGCCCGTCAGTTGCAAATCTACACTTCTAAGAGTCGCTGCAGATAGCTGGATCAAATCTCCCGCCATGCTACCAACGGAGACGAACCTTGTTTTATGTGTAAACGACCCATTCCCCATTAAACTTGTTAATATCATCTCGGCCGTATGTCCCCACAAATAGTCGATAACCACATCAATGGAGTAAGCCGCATGGATTTCCTTTAAACGTGTAATAAAAGCTTCCTCATCTAGTTTAATGGAAATGACTTCATCTGCCCCTAGTGACAGCAAGTCCTGTAAAGATTGCTCATTCCTTCCAGTTGCAATGACTTTCTTAGCACCATAATATTTTGCAATCTGTACCGCTACACGCCCGGTAAAACCTGTAGCACCATTAATGAGCACCACATCCCCTGGCTGAATTTTTGCTTTAAACTTTAAACCCATCGCTGCGCCGATGACTGCATTTGGCAATGCAGCTGCATCCGCATCACTCAATGCTTCTGGCAGTTTAACTATTCTGTCTTTATGTATAGTGGCCTTTTCTGCCAGCATACCACTCACCCCCATTCCATATACTCTGGTTCCATCTTCGAGTAGGCAAACACCGTCACCACCAATCACCCGGCCATTTTCTTTTAGCACCTCGCTGGAATAGTGTTTGCCAGAGGCGGTACCCTTATCAAAGTGTTTAATGGCGACAGCTTTGACTCTAACTAAAACCTCATCTTCATTATGTACTGTTGGTTCCGGAAAATCTACATATTGAGGCAACTCGCCTCTCTGATACATTACTGCTGCTTTCATATCTTAATTATTTAGAATTCAATATCTGATCTATAACGAAAAGACATCACAAAAGTAAGCAGGGGTAATTTTCAGATCGATAACATATGTTATCAAGTTTAAAAATGGTCTTTGCCCTTAGCCAGTTTACTTTTTATCCGGCTTAAATGAACTGTGCTGACACCAAGATAAGCAGCAATGTAGTGTTGTGGCACCCTCTGTACAATATGCGGCCTGTCTTTTAGCAATTTCTCATAGCGTTGTTCAGGGGTATCCCGGATAAAAGAAACAAATTCATTGATATAATGGGTTTGACGCTGCGCAGCAATTTGCAGGATCATTTTGAGAAAATCGGGCTCAGCACTTAATTCTTCCATCAGTTGCGTAACATATTTCTTAGGCAGTAAATAAACTATGGATGGCTCAATTGTTTCAATGGTAAACTGACTCGGTACATCATTAACAAAACTATCAAAAGAAGCCAACCCTTCGTTTTCAAAAAAGAACTGCACTGTTTTATCCTCACCATTATTATTGAAAAAGCTTCTTACACAACCCCGTTCTATAAATATATAGTTCAGCGATTTTTTCCCTTCTTCGAGCAGTGTTGTTTTTGCCGGAATGTCCAATCGTTTCTGGAATTCCAGATAGCGTTCCCAATAGGCATTTAACTGTGGAAATTTTGTTCTAAAATGAAAAAGCATATTTGAGCAGTTGACCTGCAAGCTAAGTTAAGGATAATTTAGCTCCATTGTTAAGACCGAATTGCCCCTCCATAAGAGAAACCATCATTCGATAAAAAAATAAAAAATAATTCTTTGTATTTCATAAACTTTATGTAAATTTACGTTGAGAGCGTTAATTTAATGAAAAGGGCCCAATCGTAAGATTCGGTCCTTTTTTTATGTGAGTTCATTGGAGAGATCAAGACTTCGTGTAAAGTTGTTTCGTATGTGCCAGTGAATGATCCATGAGCTGTATTAAGACACCTATATTGATATCCTCAAGTTTTTTAATATAGATACAGCTTTTACCTGTTTTATGTTTCCCCAATTGTTGTAGCAGCTTTTCTTTAGTCTCAAAATCTGAAGCCATGTATAAGGATATGGCATTACTCCTGGGTGAAAAGGCAATTAAAGGTGCATCTCCCGCATGTCCACTTTCGTATCTATAATGATAGCTACCAAAGCCAATAATCGCCGTTCCCCACATTTTTGGTTCAAATCCACTCTGTTTCTCCATAAGTGCAGCAATCATATAGCTATCTTTTCGTTTTACCGGGTCATTAATCTTTTCGAGGAAATCCCGAATGCTCTCTGTTGTCTCACTGGTTTTGTTCTTTGCCATGTGTATATTTGGTTTGAACAATCAATTCAAAATTAAATGTTCTTAAAAAATTAAAGAATTTTGTCCCCATATCAAAATTAAGATCGTTATCAGGGCGGACAATAAATATAAAAAAAATGAAAGAATTCGCATTAATTTTCAGATTAAATGACACCTCAGACTTCAAACCATCACCTGAACAAATGCAGGAAAGGATGAACTGGCTTGGCAGTATTGCTGCTCAAAACAAATTGGCAGATAAGGGAAACACGCTTTTACCAATTCCGGGAAGTGCAAAAACCGTAAGGCCAGACAATGTAGTAACAGATGGCCCTTATACTGAAATCAAAGAATTTATAAGTGGTTACATTATAATTAGAGTAGAGAATATTGAAGAGGCCGTTGAATTGGCAAAAAGTAACCCTATTTTTAAGATTGGGGGTAATATTGAAGTGAGAGAGATTTTAAAGCGTGACTAATGCAGCAAAACGCAATTTCGCCTGAAGTAATTCTACCGCACTTGTTTAGACAGGAGTATGCCAAAATAACGGCTGTATTGTGCCGTTATTTTGGCTTGCAACATATTGAAATTGCCGAAGACATTGCCAGTGATACATTTTTGAGAGCATCTGAAAACTGGGCAGTAAATGGCGTACCTATAAACCCCACTGCCTGGCTTTATACAGTAGCAAAAAATAAAGCCAAAGATTATTTCAAGCACTTGGCCATTTTTGAGACCCAGGTCAAAAAAGAACTCCCAACAGAGACCATACAAGATGGTCAAGCTTTTGAATTTGACATTAAAATCATAGCAGACAGCCAACTCGAAATGATATTTGCTGTATGTAACCCAACAAATTCAACAGAGGCACAAATCTGTCTTGCTCTCCAGATTCTCTGTGGTTTTAGCGTAGAAGAGATAGCTAATGCCTTTTTAACAAAAACGGAAACCATAAAAAAGCGCCTGCAAAGAGCAAGGAATAATCTTCGAAATGAAAATTTTCAAATCGGTGACTTAGGTGCAATGGATATCCAGCAACGGCTTGACATCGTTTTAAAAACCTTATACCTGCTATTTAACGAAGGTTATTTTTCAAAAACCAACAACCAATTGATTAGAAAGGAATTGTGTTCAGAAGCTGTCCGGTTAACATTGATTCTTGTAGAAAATCAATTGACCAATACACCTCAAACAAATGCACTGCTAGCCTTAATGTGTTTTCAGAGTTCCCGCCTGGAAGCACGGATAAATGACAACGGGGAAGCCATTCTATTTGAACAGCAGGATAAAAGATTGTGGGACCAAACATTGATTGAAAAGGGCAATTATTATTTGGTAAATGCTTGTGATGGTCAGGAAATCTCCAAGTATCATTTAGAGGCCGGTATTGCCTATTGGCACACAACATTGACAACTGAAAATAAATGGCCACATATTTTGCAATTGTACAATCAACTTATCCTGATGGAGTATTCGCCTGTAACCGCACTGAACAGAACTTTCGCTTTTGCACGCGTATATGGAAATGAAAAAGCAATTCATGAAGCTGAGCAACTAAAACTCACCGAAAACAGTTATTATCATGAATTACTGGGTCACTTATACTCAGATATTGATTTTGAAGCGGCTATTAACCATTACCAAAAAGCAATCGAACTAACAAAATCCAAAACAGAAAGGCAAACCTTAACAAAGGAAATTGAACGGATCAAACAAAAGCAAATAGGGTAAAGCAAAATCACACCCCATTTGCTCTTTTAAGGTTTGATTAATTATGCAGTACTTTATTCAACAGCAAACTCCCGCTGGCTGAATCCGTAAAGTAAAGGGTATAAATTTTACCTACCTGGAGATTTGTGATCTCAAAGTTCCCAATCGTATTTCTGGATGCTGTACCAGAGAACTGAAGTGAAAGTGTACCCGGATCTACATATTTATAACCGCTCGAAATGTCTCTTGACAGGGTTGTCACCAGATCATCTCCAGCTGAATTCTTTATTTTGATCACAGAAGGGGCTCCATCACTTAAATGGATAAATTTAATCTTCACTTTACCATTATTTGGAGCAGCAAGATCATCTTCATAAGCTTTAACCCTTGCAGATGACCCCTTACCTGCGAGATAGACTGTAAAACTCACTCCGTTCGTTGTGTATAGAGAGCCGGTAGCCCATATCGAATTTGTTCCTGCATCTTTAAATTCCATAACCATATTTTTTCCTGATGGTGCATTAATATAGTCAGATGCATCTGAAAAATTTAATCCTCCATTTACCAATACCGAACCTGCAAGTGAAAAACTCTGCGCTCCGGACGTTGATGCGGCATTGACAACTTTAATATTAAATTGCCCCGAAGGATCGATGGTGTTTTTTTTACATGAAGAGAAACCTAAGGCTGTTGCCACAACGGCCAGGCCTGTAAATAATTTGGTATAAGTTTTTATTGTTTTCATAATGGTATTTTGTTTTAACATTGTTTTGCCGAAGGTACTGGCCTCAAACTCAGCCTGTGTATGAAAACGTCGTAAAGCAGGCATATTAATTGCCGAATATTGTAAATTTGACCATGAAGTCCCCGAAGCGCGCCTACCCTTACCTATACTTCCTGTTTTTTATATTTTTCTTATTTCCTGATGAATGCTATAGCCAGACCAAAGAATATCAACAGTTAAAAAGTCAGCTATCAACAGAAAAAGACAGTTTAAAATATGTCGACATTCTAAATCAAATCAGCTTCCTGGCACAAATTAAAAGTCCTGACAGTTGCTTGTTTTACAGTTTAAAAGCAAAAACTATATCCAACAGATTGGAATATGAGAAGGGAAAAGCCGATGCGCTGAATAATATAGCCATTGCTTTTACGCTCAAAAATGTACATAAACAAGCGCTCTTTTTTTACAGCAGAGCATTTATACATTATCAAAAAACAGGGAACATAGAGGCTCAGGCCCAAATGCTACTCAACAGTGCTGCGGCTTGCTCAGCTCTACATGATACTGTACAGAAAAGTAGATATATCCACCAGGCCTTTATGATCAGCCAAAAGGCATCAACAGATGCTCTTCTTGGCAATTTCTTTGCGGATTATGTTGCGATCAATACTGAACTGACTACCGATTCTATAAATTATTTCTTAAACCGGGCAGAGAAGATTGGTATAAAATATAACAACCAGTATTTACTACTGCATCTGAGGGCGATCAGAGCCCAGGAGTTTCTATACTCAGGTAAACCCAATGAGGCTTTGCCATATATTCAGAATTATCTGGATAGAGCCAGGAAAAACCAGTGGGAGTACCATTATCTTGAAGGCTTGAAACTTATGGGACAGTATCAAACTGACGCCCGTAAATTAGATCTGGCCATCCAGACTTATACTCAGGTCCTGAAAACTTCAAAAATGAACGGTTACAAAAGGTTGGAAACAGATGCACTGAGATCCCTACTTACGCTATACCAGGAAAAAAGATCCATTGAAAAAATCATATCTACCCAGAATGAACTGACAATAAGTCTGGAGCAAACGGCCCTAAGAAACAATACTATACTGGGCGATTTTTCTGCTTTTATGATCAGTAGCCAACAGATCAAAAACCGTAAAAACCAGGAGGCCTTATTTCAGCAAAAGATTAATGCCTTGCTTTTAGTCATCACTTTAATCACCTTATCTCTGGTACTTATCATTGTGCTGTATAAAAAAACAAGAAAAAAAGGAAAACGCCTGGCTGAGCTTAACCAGACTGTACACGCACAAAACCTGGCCCTGCTCTCTGCAGATAAATTTAAAGGAAAACTGATTTCCATGCTTGCACATGACTATAGATCTCCAATTGGCTCTATCCTGTCTATTATTGCTATGCTTAAAGAGGGGCAAGAAATCCCGAAGGCACAACTTGAGAAATTTTACACCCGTATTGAACAGGACCTAAGTAATGTATTAACTGCATTTGATCATACCCTGGAATGGATAAAGGCACAATTACCTGGCTATATCTTTAGTCCACAGCCACTCCAGACACAACTTGTTATGGAGCAAACCGTAGCTCTGGTAGCCCCTGCTGCAGATCTGAAAGAACTCCGGATCAACAACCTGATTGCGCCAGACTCTATCATCGGCTCTGATCCCGAGATCCTTCATTTCATTAACCGCAACCTATTGAACAATGCCATCAAATATTCTCCCCAGAAAGGCATAATTACCATTACTTTAGAAAGCACAACAAAAGAAACCATCATTAGTATTCAAGACCAGGGACCTGGTATTGATGCGGATGATCTGGAACGAATATTCACTTTTGATCCCGATAGGAAGTCAATAAATAATGGCGCTGGTCTTGCTTTGAGTATCTGCAATGAAATGATCCAAAAAATAAATGGAAGGATTTGGGCGGAGCATCTAGAAACCCAGGGAACGGTATTTAGATATGCATTACCCATATCTGCGTAGTACAAACACATCATCAACTCGCCTCCATCTCCATCCAATTTGCTAAGGAAAATATTTGTATAAAGCTGGGGCAGATTTATACAAATATTTTCCTCTATCTTCATCCCATTTTAATTTGCTTAAGGTGTATAGGGTCCGCTTGTTGATGTAGGTAAGCCATCTTTTCTCATGGCTTCTATTAAAATACAATTGTAAACATAATCCCAGCTGGAACTTACTTCAGAATTTTGATTTAATCCATAAGGCCACCAATGCTGTGAATCGCCATTTAACTGCACAGATGCTGTATTCTGTATTTTTCCCAAAAGCTCATTTGTATAGATTCCCTGAAATTTACCAGCAACAATTTTACCAGACCACCAGCTTGTGGTCCCTGTACCGAGCGTATGATCCATTTCATGCAGCATTGTTCTTAAATTCTGAAAACCAGAGTTTGCACCAAAGCGCATCCAGCCTTCATTATTGGCATCGGCAGTTGGAACTGCTGGGTCATAATTGAGCCAGACATGTTTACTCGCCGAGGTATAGTTTTCTATATACCAAATCGCGCTGTCTACGGCAATTTGCATACGTCCATAAGCTGCCAGTTGTTCGGCAGTTGGATTGGTGGCCTTATTAAAAGTGTAGGTGATATGCCCTTTTCCAATTGTTTTAAAAGTAATGTCGTTACTGTAACTTACACCACTTGCATGAATAGCATATGCGCGCAAATGGTAAATCGTTCGTTCTGTAAGCCCATTCATTCTGCCCCGGAACTTGCCTATGCCAGCACCATTCTGGGTCTTGGAATCATTAATTGTTGGATTTGCAGCCAATCCCCAGCAAATACCACGTTGAGTAATTGTCTCTCCCCATCCGAATTGACCTCGACATCGCAGCTGGCCAATGTCGATCCTATGATGTACATAGGTGTAACTGTAAAAGCAGCGACAGGCAATAAAGACGTAATACTCGATGGTCCAGATGAAACTAATGAGTCATCTTGATGCAGTACGGAGTTATTCTTTTTACAACTTAATAAAAAGAATGTAAGTAACAAGGAAAGGCTAATTTGAAAAGTCTTTTTCATGAGTGCTTAATTTGATTAAATATTTTATGAATTGTTTAAAGCAAATGGAGCATTAAATCCCATGATTATAAAGGGGTATTTTAATAAAAAACAGGGGACAAATTTGCATTGAACCCTGCAATTTACCAGGGAGATTAAGATTTACAACCCAATTGAACATCACCACTTTTCAAACCTTTTCCTTTTACTTTTAAAACAATAGGTCCGGCACGCTCCGCAGACTGAACGGTGACCACAAGTTTACCTTTAAAAGCTTTCATATGTGTTTTCTGGAATGATTCCAGACTTGTGGGATCTCCGTTGGCTACCGCTTTATACATGCCCGAACCACTAACTTCAAAACTCAGTTCCAGATCCGAATCCGGGCATAAATTTCCTTTTGCATCCACCACACTAACCACGATATAAGCAAGGTCTTTACCATTCGCTTCCAAAACGGAGCGGTCTGTTTCCAGTTTAAGATGATGCGGTTTACCTGCTGTTTCTACAGTTTCTTCTGCAGCTACCTTACCATTTGCATCGTAAGCTACAATCTTTATTGTTCCGGGCACATACTTTACCTCTGTCCACATCAACCTATAACGGCTGGTATTTGAAGAATTATCTTTTCGCTGAACGCCCTGGCTTTTTCCATTTACAAACAGCTCTGCAGAAGGATAACTTGTATAGCAGAATACTGGCGTAACCTGACCTTCCCGACCAGGAAAACTCCAATGGGGTACAATATGCAATGTTGGTTTTTCTGTATTCCATTTGCTTCTATACAAATAGTAACGATCTTTTGGAATACCAGCGAGATCGACAATACCGAAATAAGAACTGTGAGAAGGCCATTTTTCATCATAAGGGGTGGGTTCTCCAAGGTAATCAAAACCAGTCCACACAAATTCGCCGATCACATAAGGCAAATCATCCTGCTTTACAAATTCATCATCTGGGATTTGAGACCAGTTGCAATATTCCAAATCATAGGATGAACTCTGAAGATCAGGATACATTTTCATTTTATAAGGTTCGGCCGGAAATTTATATACTCCTCTTGAACTCACTGTAGATGCCGTTTCAGTTCCTAAGATAAACCCTTGTGGTAAACGTTCATTTGCACGCTCATACCAGGCTGGTTTATAGTTGAATCCAGGAACATCAAGAATCGCAGCGAAATTATTATCGAGGGCATCTTTGATCCGGTCCATACCTACAGTAACCGGACGGGTGGGGTCTTCCCGATGACAAATGTCTTGCAAGAACTTCGCGATCTTATTTCCATTTTTGGTAGACTGATCCGGCACTTCATTTCCAATACTCCACATCACCACACAAGGGCTGTTCCTATTGGCATGGATCATATTCACAATATCTTTTTCTGCCCATGCATCAAACAAATGGCTATATCCGTTACGAACCTTTGGAGCCTTCCATTCGTCAAAGGATTCTACCATCATCATAAAACCCATTTCATCACATAGCTGAACCAATTCTGGAGCAGGCATGTTATGAGAAGTACGTATGGCATCGCAGCCCATATCTTTTAATAAGGTTAGCTGTCTTTTTAATGCCGCAACATTTATGGCAGCCCCAAGAGGGCCAAGATCATGGTGGTTGCATACGCCTTTGAATTTTCTATATTTTCCATTTAAAGAGAAACCTTTTTCAGACTCATATTTTATTGTCCGAATGCCAAAACGGGTGTCATATTCATCTTTCAGTATCTTACCTGCATATAACCTGGAAACAGCATGGTATAGATTAGGTGCTTCTGGCGACCATAAAGCCGGTTTTTTAACCAATAACTCCTGTTCTATTTCCAGCCCATCCGTAGCATTAAATTCATTTACCGCGCTGGCGACGATTTCTCCAGATGTATTCTTTATCTGGGTTTCCAATTTTAAGATTTCTGCATTTCCGATAGGGATTTCTAATTTGGTCCTGATTTTAACTTTCGCAAAATCATTATTCACATCGGGAGTAGTTATATAAGTACCCCAGACAGGTATATTAAAATCTTCAGTGATAAGCACATGGATATTCCTGTACAAACCTGCTCCGGGGTACCAACGGGAAGATTCCGGTTTATTTTCTAAACGTATAGCCAGTGTATTTTGTCCTTCCTGCATGAATGGAGTAATGTCTAAATAAAAGGAGTTGTACCCGTAAGCCCAGTGTCCTGCTGCTTTGCCATTTAAGAAAACCTTAGGATTACTCATGGCACCATCTATAACTAAAATGGCTTTTTTGCCTTTTTTAAAGGCCGATGCAGTAAAAACATTTCTATACCAACCTATGCCAACAAAAGGAAGTCCACCGGTACGGCCGGTTTTCACACTGGCCTCCTTTTCTCCATTCTGCACAATTTGTACCTCTTGCTGGTCATTTTGCCCGTTAAAGGGGCCACTTATTGCCCAATCGTGCGGGATGCGTACTCGCTCCCATTGAGTATCATTAAAATCTGGTGACTGGGCTTCAGTATGTTCACCCCTATTAAATTTCCAGCCCTTTTCTAAAAGATATTCGGTTCGGGGTTGTGCAAGACTAGCCTGGATAAAGAATAGAAGGAAACTAATGGTTAAAGAAATTTTATTGCCATTTCCGGGAAATATAAATCTGATCATATTCTAAATATATTGTTTTATTGATTTGATTTTTGGTAAACCCTTACATAGTCCACTTCAAAACGTTTGGGAAAAACAGTCTGTTCAGGCGAGCCTCCATTGATGCCACCAATGGCCAAATTCAGGATCATATAGTGTGGCTGCTTAAATGGCAAAATCCCGGTATCGTTCCTATTGTATAATTCGGTAAGCGATACCCGATTGATTAACTGATCATCTACATACAATGCAATTTCGCTGTCATCCCAATCCATACGCCAGATGTGTAATTTTGAGGCCCAGTTCTTGCCTCCTAACTGTTCCACAGATTTTGTTTTACTATACCAGAGTGCTTTATATTGCTCCTGTGTACCGACAGCAATATTGGCCAGAATTTTTCCCCGATAATATTCCATAATGTCAATTTCTCCATTAGAGGGCCACTTTCCAGATGTACCAAGTGTCCACCAGGCAGGCCAGAGACCTTCGCTGATGTCAATTTTTGCCCGCATTACGAAACGGCCATATTGCCAGCTGTGCTTTCCCAAAGTATGAATACTGGAAGAAGTGTAATTTGTTTTCTCCCTTCTCGCTTCAATAATTAAGCACCCATTTTCGCAGAAAGCGTTACCCTCCTGATAGTCCTGCAGCTCTTTATTTCGTACATAACCATGCTCATAGCCCCAATTTGCGCTATCCGGACGACCAGGTGTATTGAATTCATCTGCCCAAACCAATTTGTAGCCATCTTGTCCATTTACGTCGGCCGGCTTATTCTCTTTATTCTGTGCATAAGTGCTGGTCAAAAGGAAACAGGACATCAAGAATCCATTGAACAGGTTTAAGATTTTCTTTCTCATATGGAAATGGCTTTTAGGTTAACTACCCAATAAACTAATTCTATAACTGTAACTGTATTTTTTATCCAGTAGCCGGTACTGGCTATGAGGATAAGCGCCCCAACTGTCGTCACCACCTACACCGCGCTGCTTCAAGTCTATGTTCAAAAAGACCCTGTTTCTTAGGGGTAAATCTGTTGGATGTTGCTGCTTCTTTGTCAAACCCGGGTCAAGGTCTTCTGTTGCGTGGTTAATAGCGGTAAAGGCCAGAGGTTGTAACCCTTCAATCTGTAATCCGGTACCTTTTTCGTCTGTTAGGCTCAGCCATCTCACATCGGTCTTGTTTCCACTTTCCTGTGGTCTGATGTAACCGCGATAAAATTGGTTTTCTACCTGATCTACATAGGATCCGATAAATGAGGCACTATTTCTATCTGTATAGTTTTCAAATGGTCCACGGCCATAGTAGCGTAATTGATTAAATTTTAACGGAAGTTCTGTACGCATACCGAATCGGGGCATCTCTGGCAAATCTCTTCCATTAAAGTCTATAGTGGCAGTAACAGCAATAGATCCATCATTACAGATCAGATATTGAATCGTATAAGGAACGGCAATATTACTGAGCTCATAGTTTACACGGATCATTAAGCCCTCCTGAGTTTGTTCCGATACATCCACACTTTTCAGAACTTTATTTTCATGTGCTGAACGCCATACTCCCAATCGTTCTGGCATATGGTTACCAAAATCATTATCTGTAGGCGCGCGCCAGAAGTATGGCTCAGGAAAATTCCTAAGGTTGAAAGATTCGTCTTTGCTATAGCGATTAAACTTACCGGATTTTAAGTCAAATTCCCCTTTTACATCTCCTGAACTAAAACTAATCCTGTCATTAGATTGATTAACTTCAAGTTTTCCGGCAGTTTGAACTGGCCTTTCAAAATAGTCTCCGGCATATTTAAATTGTTCTTTTGCTACTTCAAAATCAGAAGGCAGCATTTCACTTTCCCGGCTTGTATAAGCATAGACATTTAGCAAATACTCCGTACCCACTGTTGGCTTAATCTGAGGTAAATTTAAAACCACCAATTTGCTTTGATGCGGTGCCAGCTGAACGTTAAAATCGCCGGTCTTAATTTTCTCTCCATTCCGAAGGAGCTCCCATTTAAAACGATACTGGTCAAGATTACTGAAATCAAATGTATTTTCAATAGTTAAACGGCCCTTTGAGATTTCTTTTGAACTGAAAAGGATGTTCTGATATACTTTTTTCACCTCCCATGCTCCTGGATCAGGCGTCCGGTCGGCACTAATGATTCCATCGGCCACACCATTTTCATCATTTTGCCAGTAGAAACCACCCAAGTCCCCACCGTAAGCCCAAAAATCTTTACCATTGGCATCTTTGGTTTTAATCCCCTGATCTACCCAGTCCCATATAAATCCACCCTGCATATGCGGGCTACTGCGTATGATATCGAAATATTCCTGAAAATTACCATTGCTGTTTCCCATGGCGTGGGCATATTCACACATGATATATGGTCGTTTTTTAGTGGAGTCGACAGCGTATTTTTTCATATTTCCAATGCTTGGGTACATTGGACAAACAATATCTGTATTCCAGTCTTCGCCAGCTTGTTCAAACTGGACCGGTCTTGTATTATCGCGTTTTTTTATCCAGGTATAATTATCATGGAAAACAGGCCCGTTTCCACATTCATTACCCAAAGACCAAATGATGATTGAAGGATGGTTTTTATCTCTTTCTACCATACGCACTGTACGGTCTGTATGTGCAGCAGCCCATTCCGGTAAATAAGCAGGATGCTTACTTTTATCAAACCAGCTTTGAAACTCGGCCCCCATACCGTGAGACTCTATATTTGCTTCATCTACCAGATACAACCCATACTGATCGCATAGTTTATACCAAAGAGGATCATTTGGATAGTGAGAAAGCCGTACAGCATTAATGTTCAATTCTTTCATCAACCGGATATCTCTTAACATCAGGTCTTTGGTGGTCGTATGTCCGTTTACATCGTCATGCTCATGGCGGTTTACGCCATGTACGTGTGCGGCAACTCCATTAACCAGCAACTGCGCATCTTTGATCTCTATTTTTCTAAAACCAAATTTGGCCGCAGTTGTACCCAAACCCCTTCCTTGCCTGTCTTTAAGAGAAATGATACAGCTATATAGATTTGGATGTTCAGCACTCCATTTCTTCGGGTTTTTAACAACACCGTTAAAGCTTAGTGTCTTAATGGTATCTGAGTTCAGTATAAAATTTTGCTGCTGTTGAAACAGACTATGTCCTGATTCATCCAGGAGCTGAATCGTTAAACTACCCTCATGGCTTAGATTACCTTTAAATTTTCTAAGATCTATATCCGCTGAGAAAAGTCCATTCCTATAATACTGATCCAGATCTCCTTTGAGGAAGAAATCCCAAATGGTCAGTTTAGGCAATGCATACAAATAAACATCTCGTTCAATCCCACTCAAACGCCAAAAATCCTGATCTTCCAAATAACTACCATCATGCCAGCGAAATACCTGCACAGCCAATTGATTCTCTCCTTTTTTAAGGTATTTAGTAATATTGAATTCTGCAGGTGTTTTGGATGCTTTTGTCATCCCTACTTTATTTCCGTTAACATATAGAAAAGCACAGCCGGAAATAGAACCGAAATGCAACAAAACTTCGTGCTCGGTCCAGTTTGATGGAATTGTAAAGTTTTTCCGATAAGTGCCCACAGGATTATTTTCGCCTATAAAGGGCGGTGTTTTAGGATGCGGATAGGTAATATTACTATAAATAGGAATTCCAAAACCTTTAAGCTCCCAATTGGAGGGCACTGTTAGATTGGCCCATTGCGAATCATCAAAATCAGTTTTGTAAAAATCTTTGGTCCGGTTGGCATACTGATCTGCGTACTTGAATTTCCAGCTGCCATTAAGGGATTTGTAATAAGTCGATTGATCCGGACGATCTTGCAGGGCATCAGTCTTTGCGTCGAACAGCATAAAATTGACATGGGCATTTTCTTTGCCCCGATCTACCAGTACTGGATTTTCCCAATCGTTATTTTGCGCTTTTGTAACCAAGAACTGTACAAAGCAGAGCATAGATATAAAAACTTTTTTCATAATTTTATTTGTGTGTAGGTTTATTTTTAAAGATTCAGGCCACCTTTATAGAGATGGCCTGAAAAAGCTCATCTGAGCCTAAAATTAATTTCTAATTTCCAGTTGGACCACTTCCCCCCGTTAGAGGCCAGCCTGGATTTTGATAGATAGGTGAAGTATCAAGACCACCCTGGGCAGTAATCACAAAATGCTGAACTGCTATAGGACTTAAATAATGAGCCATCACCCATCTTGCTCCATTATAGGAATCGGCATTGCTCCTGATTTCTTGTGGACGTAAATACACACTCAGAGCAGGATCTGATACAACGGCTTTTGCATTACCGGCTCCATAAACAATCTGATTATCGTTATACCACTGTTTCATTGAACCCCACAATTTAAATCCCTCAAAATGGTAAGGTATACTGATCATCTGATCCATCGCTCTCCATCTTTTAAGATCCATAAATCGCAATCCTTCGGCCATCAATTCATTTCTACGTTCCCTGCGGATGTTATATAAAGTTGGAGACACCAGAACATTTGCTGAATAAGCTCCCCAGTCTAAAGTCTCTTTTGACATAATAGTTGCTGCAATAGTTTGCTGAAAATCAGGATTCACTTTTGCCCTGGTTCTTAATTGCTGCCAGTATTTGGTAGCCAAAGCATCTACTGATCCAGTTTTTTCATAGCAAGCCTCCATGTAATTGAGATACGCCTCCGAAGCCCTGAAAGTAATACTACCAGTATAGCCCGCTCCATTGCCGCATTGAGCAGCATCATAATTAAGTCCTTTTCTAATGGCATAACCTGATGAATATTTTTTATCATATCCTGACTCCCATACTTGAGGTACGGGTTCTATCTCTGTTGCGTGATCTCCCTGTCCAAAATTCAGCAACACGTTCTTTTGACCAGGTTCTTTCAAAAAGAGGACTAAACGTCCGTCCCGACCATTGCGAACATCTGATAACTGGTCATCACCTTTATAATTACTACCCGCAGCATATATCGGTAAGCCATTACTCATTAGAAAACTTTCTACCATACTTCTGGTCAATCCAACCGCATAATTATTAGCTTGTGCATATACAGGAACGTTATGTGTTACTATCCCCTGTGCATACTGCCTCCATAAAAGAACTTCACTGTAGCTCGCCATATTCACTGCACTGAACATATTAAAGTAAGGATTTTGATTTACCGGAGATTCAATGACCCCTGTATTTTCGACTAGAGGTACCGATTCCGCTACTTCCTTGGCTGCAGCCATGGCTTCGCCCAATAGATAATCAATCTCTGCATCTATACTACCTGAACGAAATTGATAATTTGCGTTATAACTTTTCGATTTTCCAGGCCAGCCTGATCCGTTCGGAACAAAAGCGGTACCTTTGAAATATTTCAGCCAGGTACCTTCAAACAATGCCACTCTGGACTTTAGTAACTGTGCACAGGCTTTGGAAATTCTGTTTTTAGATCCATCTGGACTAATCTTCAATAGCATTGCCGCGGAGTCAAGATCTGACAGTATAAACCGGGCTACTTCCGAGCTTGGTTGTCTTTTACTGGCTTCTATTAGAACTTCCTTGTTATCAGTCAGCACATTGGTCACTATCGGGAAATCTCCCAGAGCCTGGAGCTTTTTGAAATACTCATAGGCGCGCAGAAAATAAATCTCCCCAATGTATTGCTTAATATTGTCACTGTTTCCTACAATGCCTCCACTTTTCCATCTCGGAATAACGGTATTCAGAAAGTAATTAACCTGGAAAATATTACCAAAATCCCAATCTCCACCGGTAGTCCCTACCTTCCAAAGGCCAGGGAGAAACTTGTTGTCCAGGTCTGGGAGTACCATGTTATCAGTATTACCATCAATACCAAAGGTACCAAAGGACCAGTTGCCGTGAGAAGGTAATATGCTAGTATATCTGGCTACCGCATAAGCACCAAGTTGAGATTCTTCCTGCAGATACTTGTCAGGAGTGATATTAGATAGAGGTTCTTGATCCAATGCCTTTTTACAAGACATTAGAAAAACAAGCGCACTGAAGACTGTTAGTACGCCTATATTCATTATATATTTGAAATTCATTTGCTGAGATTAAAAAGTTACACTTAAACCTAGAGATATTACTTTTGAAAGCGGATAAACACTTCCATTGGAACCGCCATCTATTGTTTCCGGATCAAACATTTTTGCCATTTTGGTCCAGGTGATGAGATTTTCTCCAGAAGCATAGAATCTGAATTTTTGTCCACCAAGTTTCCTGGTGAGCATTGGAGGAAGTGTATAACCAATTTGCAGGTTTTTTAACCTGATATAGGACGCATCCTGTAAATAAGCAGTTTGTGTTTGTTGATTCTTTCCACTCCCAAATATTGGTCTCGGATAATAGGCATCCAGATTTAAACCTAGCGGACTGTTTGGGTCATTTCTAAAATAATCTGCATGCTCCACCAAACCTGCAGACCACCATTTGTTGCTGGTGGCCCCCCAGAAAAAATAACTACCCTGCCAGAAATCACGCTTCAATACACCTTGAAAAAAGGCACGGAAGTCAAATCCTTTGTAGTCAAAGCTAAGATCAAGTCCAACCCGGTACCTCGGCGTATTGTTACCGATGATATGAGCATCGCCTGAATTTCCTTCCGTCCAATTGCCCCAATCCAGTTTACCATCGCCATTGTAATCTGCATACATAATATCTCCGGCGGACCATTGCGAGCCAAAAGCTGACTGTCCATTACTTAAAGTTGCCAGGTGGGCATTCATCTCGGCTTGGTTTTTTGCAATACCAATAGTCGTATAGCCCCAAATCTCTCCCAGCTTTTGTCCTGTTCTGTACGTGTCTAGTGATCCCGTTGAATTAGGATATCTGGTTACCGTGGTCTGAAAGTCGGACATCAGGAATTTCACATTATAGCCAAGCCCATTTTTAAGTCGGTCGTTCCAGGCAATTTCAAATTCAAATCCCGTAGATTTCAAATCCGTATTATTTGTTTGCGGAACGGCCGTACCTAAAATTACGGGCAACTCCGGTGCTGGCCCAACCATATTGAGTGTCTTACGGTTGTACCAGTCCAGAGAGCCTGAGAGCTTATTTTTAAAGAATGCAAAATCCAGTCCAATGTTATTACTTTTCACTGTTTCCCATGTCAGTGTTGAGCTTACCAGTCCGGGGGCACTCGCAGTATTTGGACGTGCGCCATTGAGGAGCCAGTCGCCGTTGGCGGTACCAACTGGCATCGTTACATAAGTAGGATACCAAACATTGGTATTCTGATTTCCTAAATTTCCGTACGCATACCTAACCTTCAATGAATTAACAATATCCAAGTTGTTTTTCCAAAAGTCTTCTCTGGCAATATTCCATCCTGCGGATATTGAGGGAAACAAGGACCATCTTTTATCTGACCGAAACCGGGAGGACCCGTCATATCTCAGGTTTCCTTCAATCAGATATTTTCCATCATAATCATAATTTAAACGACCAAAAACGCCTGCTATGGCCCAATTCTGATATTGCCCGGAAACTACGGGCGCAAGCACTTTTCCATCCGCATCCATTCCCGAAGTCGTATTTAAAGTGGCAATATCAGGAACAATTATTCCGTCACGCTGGGCACTCATATCGCGGTACTTGGTGCTTTCGAATTGGTAACCACTCATGATCTTAAAATTGTGCTTGCCGAAGCTTTTACTGTATTCGGAATAGATATTGGTATTGAAATAATTCTCTTTGAATGCATATTCATAGACATTTGAATTGCGTTTGTAGAGATAAGGTGTTCCACTTACATCGTGATTATAGGTCTGCTGAGAGTCCCAATGCCGGAACTGAGTTTGTGTACGATAGTTAAATTCTGCAAATGTTTTCCAGCCTTTTACAGGTTCAAATACCACCTGCATCTGCTGGTACATCCAATCCTTTACTTGTCTATCATTCCCTCCGTCCTGCATTTCCAGTGCGGGTGAAGGCGAACTAAACAAGTACCCGTTGGGATCATACAAAGGCAGTGTAGGCCAGCCTTGTCTTCCAAGTGATTCATAAAAACCATTTCCTAAAGCAGAAGGCCTATGATACCCTTCCCTTAAGAAGCGGTTACTGTAATTTACACCGATCTGATCGCTAATTTTCGTATTGATCTTGGCCGTAATCCCATAACGCTGATACCCATCCTGGTTAAACTTCATCATTCCGTTTTGGTCCATAAAGTTACCCGACAAATAGTAAGAGGTGTTTTCTGTTCCTCCTGTAAGACTCAAATTATGTTCCTGAGAAAAGGCATGATCCATATACATAGCTTTATACCAGTCAATATTATCGTTCCCTTCTGCATATCCGTCTGCCCAAAATTGTTTATTGTTAGGATTAGGTATAATGCTGGCTGTAATTTTTCCAGACTGATAGTCTTTTATCCGTTGCAACTGCGCAGCACCAAAATGGGCACTACTTCCACCGTTGGTGCTGGCATCGTTAAAATAAAGGGCAAAGGTATAAGAGTCCATCATTTTGGGTAACAAAACAGGCTTGGTTTGCCTAAAGCTATTGTTGTAATTGATTTGCACCTTACCCGATTTACCTCTTTTTGTAGTAACCAGTATAACTCCAAATGCCGCACGAGACCCATAAATGGAAGAAGCAGAGGCATCTTTAAGTACCGATATACTCTCCACATCTTGTGGATTTAATGCATTTAAGGAACCCTCCATACCATCTATCAGGATTAAAGGATTAGATGATGATGTTCCTATAGTTCCGGTACCCCTGATATTGATACTAGGCGTGCTTTCCAGTGAACCGTTATTCTGAGAGATGTTAAGACCGGGTACAAGTCCCTGAAGTGCCTGTGATACATTTTGTACAGGTCGGTTTTCTAATGCTTTTGCATCCACCACACTTACAGCACCGGTTAAGTTTACCTTTTTTTGCTTTCCGAAACCAACGACAACCACCTCGTTAAGATCGTTATCATCTGCAGTAAGGGTGATATTTACCGTATAATTTCCATTCGCATTTACTTTCATATCCTTCAAACTAACCTCCTTGGTTTTGTAACCCACGGAAGTAAAGACCAGTACGGAAGAAGGTTGTACAGCAAGCCTAAATGCACCACTACTATTGGTCATTACCCCGTTGGAACCTCCCTTCACTTTGACACTTACGCCAGGTAGTACTCCTGTCTCTTCTTTTACTATGCCCTCGGCCATGGAAGTCTGAGCATAACTTTTGCCAAAACAAAATAGCAGAACCAATATAGTCAGGAAACTTCCCAACTTCTTATTGTATAAAAAGGGTATTTTTCTTTTCATAATTGGAATGGGTTAAAGGGTAAACAAACAGGCCAATAGCCCTCCTTGAATAGGATGTTCTCGGTTTTCTTCATAATTTATAATAGTTTAATTTGGTTGCTGATTAGAAAATTTTGACAATAGAAGACCCTACATTCCCGTTAGGGAAAGTTTTGATGGTCAGTAATTCTGATTTTAACTATTTATATCGGTTAGAGCATTTTCATATCTTTCAGATTCCACGTATCCTTCCAGGAGATCTCGATATCTTCTCCTTTAAACTGAATGGGCAGCCACAAATAACGCCCGTCAATGGCATCTTTAGGTGCCCACTTATCTGCCATAAAGATGAAGCTATCCTTTTTCCCCTGTACCTGAAGAACATGAGTACTTTGCCCACCATAAGTAAGCTTACTTCCTTCGCCTATACATGGATTACCTTTGTATTTCCATTTCCCCATTATAGCATCTGAAATAAACCAACGGGCAGCGTTAGGCGCCCATCCAGTGCAACCGGAGCCGATCATATAGTATTTTCCTTTCCTTTTAAATAAAGCCGGTGCTTCGGTTTGAAAACCTACATATACACGTATAAATTTTCCGGTATGCCCAGTGTAATCCGCATTAAGTTCTGCAATATCAAGTGTATAATTCTCTTCGGAAGAAAAGACATGATAAGCCTTTCCATCGTCATCTACAAAGACGGTCATATCTCTTGCCATCTGGCCTCCGGGAAGATCCCGACAGAAAAATTCATCGCTGAAATTTCCTGGATGCTCACAGTTGACTTTCAAGCTGTCCGGAGTGCCGGATGCATAGTATGGCATCGAGCCGGGATTGGGCCTATAGCTTTTGATAAATGTATAAGGTCCGGTAATATGGTCTGCTACGGCTACACCAGCGCGTGCAGCGGCATATCCTTTATCTTTTAATTCCAGGTGAAACCACATTACAAATTTCTTAGTCTTCTTATTATAGACCACCTTAGGTCTTTCCAGCACACAGCCTTTTGTAATATCGCTTTGCAGATCGTCAGAAACGGCCAAAGCGATGCCCTCATCTTTCCAGTTGTATAAATCTTTTGAGGCGTAACAGTGCACCCCAACTTGGGCTGTATTACCAAGTTCGCCCGCCACTTTATGTTCACCAAACCAATAATAGGTTCCTTTATGAAACAGAATGCCGCCACCATGGGCATTAATATGTATTCCTCTATCATCTTTCCATATCTTTCCAGGATGGAATTCATTATAAAGTGTCTGTGAGAATGCATTATAATTACTGATCATAAGGAATAAAATCAAGAACATCTTGGATAGACAACTCCCGGTCGTAAATAATTCTCTTTTCATATCAATTAAATTATTTGGTTTTGATTTGGTTTAGTTTGGTTCTTAAGAGTGAGCTAATTTAGTAAGCCTGACCAAAGGCTTCCGGGGGTAAATTCGTATTTTATAAGGGGGTAAATTCTATTTAAACACTTACTGAAGTACTGTAATTGAGGTTATGGTGCTTTTGAAATGTTTTCCTGTGTTGTTTCATAAATTCTGATGGTGTAAGTTTAAATTGCTTTTGAAATTGTTCTCTAAAATATTTGAGATCATTGAGTCCTACCCGTATCGATACTTCATTAATATTCAAACTTGTATTAATCAGCAATTCCGCTGCTTTACGCAAGCGTATAAAACGAACAAACCCACTAATCGACATACCGGAAGCCTGTTTTATTTTTTTATACAGGCTGGGATGGCTCATGCTTAGACCATGTGCAAGTATCTTTACGTTAAATTCAGTTCCGGTTAAATTATCTTCAATAATGGTGATACATTTTTGAAGGAATAAACTGTCTTGTTCAGAGATCTTAAGCGAATCAGCCTTTAAGGTAATTTCTTTATAGAAGTAATTTTGCAAGTCTTTTCTATCTTTAATGACTCCATTTACTTTTGCAATAAAAACCTCTTTATCAAACGGCTTACTCACATAGTCGTAGGCTCCCACCTCTATTCCTGCCAATTCACCCGCAAGTTCTGGATTTGCAGTAAGCAGGATTACAGGAATATGATTCAACGTACTGTTGCTCTTGATGCTCCTGCAAAGTTCTATTCCATTTAATCCGTCCATATTCACATCAGAGATAATGATGTCGGGCATGAATTTTTGTGCAATGCAAAGTCCATCATCTCCATTGTTGGCTTCATAAATTTTAAACTTATTTTTAAAAATATGCTTAATGTAATCGATAATCTCCTGGTTATCATCTACAATAAGCATTGTATGAAGATCTGAGATGAGCAAGCCCAGGTCTTCCTTTTTTTCTTTTCGGAAATCCCCTACAGCTACGGAAATTTCTGCGTCTTCCATTAACTCACCGATCAGCGAGGTTTCTGACTTATATTCATCTGTTAAGTCAATGAGTCTCGAGGTGACCTGCGGTATATGTACAACAAACCGAACACCTTTATTGGGTTCACTTTCGTAGCTAATATTACCTTGATGCAATTCAATAAAATTTCGGGAAAGATATAAGCCTATTCCAAATCCTATCTTTGAGGAGTTGACCTGCTGTATCTTGTAGAATTTATCAAATAATTTCTCTCCGGTCGTAGGAGAAATACCAGGGCCATTGTCCCAGCACTCCATAGTGATGGTTCCATTCTTGCAACTAATACTTAATCCTACTTCACCACCCTCAGGCGTAAATTTCAAAGCGTTGGACAGTAAATTAAACAATACAATTTCAATCTTCTCCTTGTCAGCACAGGCCTTTATTGATTCATCGGTACAATCCAAATGATAATGTATATTCTTTTTTACAGCCAAATAAGTAAAACAAAGAAAAACATCCTTCGCGAGTTTTGAAATATTGATTTGACTTAAATTGAGGGTATCATTTTCACTTTCTGTTTTTCTAAACAACAGCAACTGGTCTACCAGACTTAATAGTCTTCTGGAGTTTCGATACACAATATTAAGAGCATCTGTTTCCTCATTATGTTCTCCCTTATGTAAAATGTCTTTTATCGGATTTACGATTAGGGTTAAAGGCGTTCGCAGCTCGTGAGAAATATTCGTAAAAAAACTGATCTTCTTTTCATTGAGTTCTTTTTCCTGCTGTATCTTTAGATTAGCCAGGTCAATTTCATTTTTTAACTTCCTTTGTCGGCTCCTGTACACATAATAAACATAATAGCCCAATGCAACCACAAGTAGGTAAAAAATATAAGCCCAACAGGTCCGGTACCATGGAGGTAAAATCACAATATGGATTACTCTTTCATTACCATTCCATAATCCATCTGTATTTGTCGATCTGATATAAAGTTTATAGCTACCGGGATCCAGCCGGGAATAATAAGCTGATCGTATCTTTCCAACTTCATTCCAGTCTTTATCCCATCCATCCATATAGTACGCGTAATTGATCTGTTCCTGCCCAGAATATTCCAATGCCACAAAATCAACAGATATAGTGGCCTTATGATAGGGAATCACAATCTCATGAAGATTAATGGCCGATTTATCTTTAAAATGAGGTTCCTCTTCAATAGGCACATTATTGATCTTAAACCCGGTAAGTATTAATGGAGGGGTACCGTTGTCCATTTTAATGCTGTCCGGATGAAACATATTAAACCCTTTGATACCACCAAAGAGAAATTCACCGCTGCCTAGTTTCAAGGCTGCATTATAATTGAATTGATTACTCTGAAGTCCATTGGCTACAGAATAATTTTTGAATTTCTTCGTCCTCACATCAAACTTGGAAAGTCCATTATAGGTGCTGCACCATAAATTTCCTTTCCCATCTTTTAAAACATTCAGAATGGCATTGCTGGGTAAACCTTGTTTTTCCGTAAAGCGGATAGATGTGCCATCCCTGGTGTTGAAATGA
The DNA here is from genome assembly GCF_003061025.1 of Pedobacter sp. HMWF019. Lineage (GTDB taxonomy): Bacteria > Bacteroidota > Bacteroidia > Sphingobacteriales > Sphingobacteriaceae > Pedobacter. The sequence goes on from NZ_QAIL01000275.1 coordinate 26,137, forward strand.
AGCAAACCACCTCCTTCAGTTCCTACCCATAAAAACCCCTTATCTCCCTCCTGAATAGCACGTACCGATGAATTCACCGAATAATACTTTTTAGTCCGGTGGACCAAATCTACTTGGATCAGATTTTCATAATCTCCCATCCAAAGGACGTGGTCGGTACTTTGAAAAATAGCATGGATATTGGTTAGCTCCGAATCATAGAGTTCAAATCTATCTTTTATTCCATTATACAAATACAGAGCTCCTCCTCGGGTAGTCCCAGCCCAAAGATGATTTTCCCGATCCTCATATAACTTCCAAACATTGATCTCATCAGTTTGTTTCTTTGAATTATAGCAAGAATAATGTTTAAAGATCTTTAATGTCGGATCAAAACGATCTATACCTCCGCTGAAGGTCGCCATCCATATTCTATTCTGATGGTCGCGTAAGATCCCCGTTACAAAATTGCTTACAATGGAGTTTTTATCTTCTGAATGATGGGTATAATTCTCATATTGGTTCGTTACCGGATTCCAATAACTCACGCCGCCTCCGTCGGTTCCGATGTAAATATTCCTTTTTTCATCTTCACAAAAAGAAAGTGCAAAATTATTGACGAGGCTATTTTTATTGAATGGGTCTCGCTTAATGGTATTAAAACTGGAAGCTTTCACTTCCATTACATTTACTCCTCCCCTTAATGTTGCTATCCATACACGGGCTTCTTTATCTTCATATATAGCACCTACAGCCCCGCTGGTAATTCCTCCTCTTTCCTTGCCAGGTAAAAGAAATTCTGTTTGATCTTTTTTCTGATCATAGATCGTCACACCATTACCATTCGTACCTACCCAGAGTTTACCTGTCTTAGACATCATCAGGCTCATGACGTTTTCGCTGCTTAGCTTTCCTGTAAAACGGTTCAATGTTTCATGCCCGATATGATACAGATACAATCCCTTTTCCGTCCCAATCCAAAGGGTATCATGATGAACTAATAAGCATGTGGCAGATTTGAGTTCTGCATTCATGAGTTTGATTTTTGAGGTTTTCAAGTCAAACATGCACAGTCCATAGTCTTTAACAAACAGCCACAAGTAAGTATCCTGTGTCCCTAATGCCTGAACAGTATACCTGGAGTGACGTGTAAGTGGCACCTTTATGGCTATATGACTATTGTGGTTAAGCCTAAACAGGCCCTGCTCATCCGTCGCTATAAAGACCTCATTATTTTTATTTACTGAAATGGTATTAACAGAGGCTGTGATTTTTCTTAACGCCTTTGAAGCTTTAAAATATACAGGGCTGATCTTAGAAGTCGAATAATCAAAGCACGAAAGTCCATTCAATGTACCAATCCAGATTCGGCTACCAGTGTCTCCACTGAGTGCCGTAATGTGGTTATCTGTCAAAGTACAGGTATCACCCCATTTATGGCGGAAGGTCTTAAAAGCATAGCCATCATAACGGTTCAGGCCATCGTAAGTACCCATCCATAAAAAACCATAGCGGTCCTGATACAAGGAATTCACTGTATTATTGGATAAACCGTTCTCCTGCCCGATATATCTAATCTCCGATCTTTCAGAGAAGTTTTGGGCAACAGCTGTGAAAGCCAATAAATGGACAATCCAACTCATTAAAATGTTCTTTCTGCTTAATAAGGTTCCCATTCCAATACCTGTATTTCGGTAGGCAAATGATCTGCCTTTCCTTCGCCATCAACTTGTACAACTTTTTGAACAAAGAGATCCAGCCGCTTTTTCTGCTTCCACAATTCAGTATCAAAACTCGGCTCCCAATCTCCGACAGAACCAGACGTAAGGTCCTTTACTACCCATTTTTGCTGCGCCAGATCATCGGTATAGGCCATAGAGATCCTATTCCCTCTTTCCTTATCTCTAAAAATCAATCCTGCCTGTGTTTTTTTCTCTTGGCTCCAGGTTAGGAGTTGAGGTCTTGAAATTGGGATACGTTTAGTACCGCTTCCGCTTAGTGTAAAGGCTAAATTTCGAAAAGCCAAATTCTGTACTTTCCAACAACCATCTTGTTTAAAAATGATATGGTATTGCGGTATTCCTGTTCCCTTTTCGCGCCAGTAACTGGCAATATAAGGTTGACCTGAATCATCCGTTGCCATGGAAGTCTGATTGATCAACTCACTGTTCTGCGGAATTCTACAAGCATATTCCGCATTGTCTTCCCGAATAGGCAGTTGATAAGGTTCCCCTGTTGATTTCATCCAGCTCTCTCCTCCATCCTCAGACCGCGCATAACACATATCATGATTACTCGCCACATTCGGGCTCTCCCGCCATACCCAGGATAGATGCATTGTTCCTTTGGCGTCAATGACCATTTGCCAGTAGGCATTACGCTTGCCCTCCCCATCAATAAGGTTGTCCTGTACTCTTTCCCAGGATTGTTTTTTAACATTATACAGGTTAATGACCAGATCCCCGTTTCCGGAGCCCCCATCCCTGTATAGAAAAATCAAGTTGCCATTGTGTAGTTTATGAAATTCTGGATAGCTGATCTTGGTTTCTTTTCTGCCTAGCATTTCCTTCTTTGGACCAAGTATTAAAGAGCCTACGGTTAATGACCTGGCATAATTCAAGGGATTATTGTGCTGTCCCCAGGCAACGTGAAGAAACCCTGCCCCGTCTGCCATAATACTGATAGACTTGTGCGCATCAGCAGCATCTCCCTGGTACGAGCTGCGCAAAAGTGTCCACTTACTGCTATTTAGTGTTCTTTTGGCCAGTACAACGTATTGATCCTGATCATAAAAGGCGCAATACTGCTCCCCTTTATAAGTAACCAGTGAATTTTTTCTAAAAATAACAACATTTACAGAGTTATTGGCCCAGCCATTTACAGAAACCTGTTGTACTTTAATATGGTCTTGTGCAGAAGCATAGCCGCCAAGACAGAGGCTAATCCATAGCCATAGCGTCGTTCTATTCATCATCTATCTCAAGTCTACACTGTGATCATTTGGAAAATCTTCACCGGACCATATTTTTTGCGCAGTCCATTTCTCCGCCGGGGCAGACCAGAAAGGATCTGTTTCAGCAAGTCCCAAAGGAAGAAATATATTACTGCTGATGTACATACTGCCTTGATTGTTATAGAAATCCGCAAGATCTGGCTGTTCTCCATACAAGCCAATGCTTAGCCAGCCATTCTTATAGGTGGACGGACTTTCCAGCGTTTTCCGGATCACCGCTGTTAGGGCGCATCGGACCTGAGCAGGTTTCAGCTGCTCAGGCAAAGCCTTTCGCCAGGCCATATCTGCAAGATGGTGGAAAGCTGCTCCCCGGTATACAATAGACCTTCCAGTAGGTGGATAAGAACCATCTGTATTGATCAGCCGCTCCTGAAGAATCGCATAACGTTCATTCCGTTTCTTTATTTTTTCAAACATCGAATCATACGCATTGTTTTTTTTACCAATGATGCCGGCTATTGCCGCCAGGTAAGGATGAATGACATAACTGTTATAGTAATCATAAGCATAATGAACCCCATCCGTGTACATACCATCTCCAACATACCATTGTTCCATTTGCTGCAAAGCATAGTCTACGCGCATAGAATCCCATTCATAACCAAACCGGCACAAGAAAGCTTCATTCATAGCTGAGAAAAGTAGCCAATTGGAAAATACCGGTTTAAACTGGCGTGTAGTTTTTATTGAATTCACCAACCTTTCCTTTTCCCGCTTTTCCAGATGCTCCCATAACCATGGTGCCCGAAGAAAGGCGTAGGCCAAATAAGAAGCATCTACCAACTGTTGTCCTCCTATGTCAAAGCGCATAAAATCTTTTGCATTGGAATCCAATGCATTCTTTATACCCTGAACTGCCCATTGGCGATATTGATTTCTTAAGATAACTTCATTCCTGCTTCCTCCTTCCAGCTGCAGCCAGGGAGCTATACCACTTAAAACCCTGCCCAGCACCTCCAGGTATTCAACTTTAATCCGGTGATCTTTATTATCAATTCTTTTGGAGGTTACCTTGGGCATCTGAATACGCAAGCTGTCATGGGCCAGATTATACATGACCGGCCATACCATTTTATCCATTTCTTGAAGCCAAACCTGGCGGTCTGTAATTGGCCCAACAGGTTTCAGTGCTTTTTTTTTCTGTCCAAAAACGCTACCACCCAGGAGCATGGAAAAACATAAGGTTAAACACCAGCCTTTGTAAAAAGATTTCATAAGGTTCTATTTTGAATGTTCTAAAAAACGGTACATCTCGCAGCCGGCAAGTAGAAACGCGCCTACGCCAAAATTGGCGGTAGAATTTGCATCAACAACCTGCCCCGGTATGGCTTTTTCTCCAATTGGCTGTATATACCCCACCTTCCCAGTGTCCTGCAGGGCAAAGGAAGACAAATACTTCCAGCCCTGCAGAGCAACCGGAAGATAAGTCTTTTTTTCGAGGTAGCCCTGATTGATTCCCCAAAGCAGGCCATAAGTAAAAAAGGCCGTCCCACTAGTTTCTGGTCCTGGGGCATGCTCAGGATCCAGTAAACTCCTGGTCCAGTAGCCTTCTTTTTGCTGGCACTTCACAATAGCTTTAGCAAGGCCAAGGTACTTACGAAGATATTCATCTCTATTGGAGGCATTTTGAGGAAGGTCCTTTAATACTTTGGTTAACCCCGCAAATACCCATCCATCTCCCCTTGCCCAAAAATCTTTTTTGCCATTTGTACTCTTATGCACCGGGTAAACATATTTGGCATCTCTATAATACAAGCCAGTTTCCGCGTCATACATGATGCTGTTCGCATACTCGAAATAAGTTTTGAGCTTCTCCAGATATTGCGTATTTCCGGTTATTTTGTAGAGTTTGGTCATAACGGGCATCACCATGTACAATCCATCTGCCCACCACCAATAGTCCTTGGCCGAAGTACTCATTTCATACTCCATAACCTCCCTGGCCCTAGCTATTTTATGTAGTTTTGGCTGGAGCAGGTACAAGTCTATATAAGTCTGAAAACAAATCTGCCAGTCACCAAATAAGACATGATCATCCGTTTCTCCATAGTTATATTTCCAGTCTGATGTTTTCACTGACTTTGCACCCATCCATTGATTGTACTCTGCCCAGGCCTCAGCATAAGCTCTGTAAGCCTTTTTACCAGTCAGGCCAAATGCTTCCATATTTCCAGTCTGGTAAGCAGCCTCATCCCAAAAAGCGCTGGTTTGTGGCTGATGATTTTTCTGCCAATATGCATTGACCAGATTGATTTTAAAAAGCACTTCTTTTTTACCTTGCTTTTTCACAGCGTTTTGTGCTGTTATATTTGAAATAGAAAGGGCGCTGAATATAATCAGAGTACAAAAAAACTTCAAGTTCATCGGCTCATCAAGATAAGGTTTATAATTGGTCATCAAATAACAATAACTTGTTATTTGATGACCAATATAGCAAAAACAAATAAAAGTCAAAGTGACATTTATTTGTTTTATGATTATAACTTTCTATTTAACTATCCATTCATGAATACCAGAAGAATTTTCCTTTGGAAGTTGTAGCTCTAATTTAATACTTTTGGTTTTAACGGGCTTAAAATTCAAAGTATTAAATTTATCTTTTTCTATTGTATATGTATTCACAGATTCTACTGGAATCCATTGCCCATCCTTTAGGTAAAGGACTTTGTAGTTTTCCGGAATCCTGCATCCACCCCAAGGCCCGTCATCATACCAATACACCTGCGACTGAGATACCTGATACTCCTGGTCAAAATCATATTGCAAATATTCCTTTGAATCCTTTTTTGGCCACCAGTGTAAATATGGATAATTGGTATCTTTTGAGTCAGCTGGTTCATATTGATCTTTAACAGCAACCAGCAATTGTTTATTCCTTAATGAACCAGACACTTTACTTTTAGAGGCAATGGTTGCTGCTGGCCTTGGCCTTGAGGCAGATTCATGGTAAGGAATCCAGACCGTCATTTCACTTGGCCCACGGTTGGCCCAGGCATAATAAGGAATAGCCCTTACTTCCTGATTTACCTTGACCAGTTCATCACTATTGACTTGTCTGCTAATACTAGTTCCTTTAACTGTTAGTAACTCTATACCATTAAGCATATCTGGCCTAAAGGCCATAGAAGGTATTGCATTTTTATCAACCAGAATATCTTGTACTACACTATCCCTATTATCAGGGCCTTCCAGGCAATAAACAATGGGGCCCCGCTGAAAAGCAAACCGCCCCTTATCGTCTTTAACCTGATCATTTGCCAGAACTTTACGGACTTCCATTGGAACATCTAAAGTAAGCTTATCCCCTTTTTTCCAAATACGATCTATAACAGCATAACCTTTAACAAACTTGTATTCAAGCGCTTTACCATTTAACAAAAGTGTTACCGGGTAAACTTTCCCATCGGAAAAACTATATAATGTTCCCGGTACCGGTTCGATTCCTGCCCAGCCAGGAATACGGATATGGAGGGCAAATTTCGCGTCTCGTTCCGGATCTATTTTAATATCTACGTTTCCTTTCCATGGATAATCCGTACTTTGTGAAATGTTCACTTTCGCCACAGGTAATTTGACTTCACTCTTGTTGCTCATGAAGAGATTTACGTATAGATTGTTATCATTCTGCGCATAGACATAACCTGGAACTGAAGGTAAAAAACGGGTCATATTGGAAATACAGCAGGCACAACTAAACCAGGCACTTCGCTGATGCTGGTGCATGGAAGCCAGTGGATTTGGATAAAAGAAACGGTCTCCAGAAAGAGAAACCCCGGAAAGTAATCCGTTGTACAGCGTGCGTTCCAGTACATCTATATACTTGGAATCACCATGAAGCTGAAACATCCGGCTGTTCCAATAGATATTAGCAATAGCTGCGCAGGTTTCTGCATAAGCCGACATATTCGGCAGCTGGTAGGCTGCTCCAAAAGCCTCACCTGCTCCCGTTGCCCCAATTCCACCGGTTATATATAATTTTTTGTTCACCACATCATTCCAGATATCATCAATGGCATGGAGGTATTTCTGGTCGCCGGTAATTGCTGCTACGTCTGCCATACCTGTATACATGTAGGTTGCTCTTACGGCATGCCCAACAGCTTCATGCTGGTCTACAACTTTTGCATGGGCCTGGTTATAAGCATCTCCTTTTGGACCACGCACATCGAGAAAGAACTTAGCCAGTTGCAAGTATTTTTCGTTTCCGGTTATCCGGTATAATTTGACCAGACCAATCTCCACCACCTGGTGCCCGGGGTATTTTTCTTCCTTACCATAACCAAAATCCTTCACCAGCAGATCTGCATTTCTGATGGCAATGTTCAACAGCGTTTTCTTTCCTGTCGCCTGGTAGTGCGCGGCAGCAGACTCAAATAAATGTCCTGAATTGTACAACTCGTGGCTCAATTCTTCTTCCTTTTCCCAGCGTTTAGAACCTACCCAGTCGTGAGCCTTTGATGCATGTACCGTACGAAAAGTATAGAGGTAACCATCTTTTTCTTGTGCTTTTCCTATAATAGTGATCAGTGAATCTACATATTTATCCAAAGCAGGGTCTGCTTTCACTTGCATCGCATAAGAGGCACCTTCTATAACTTTATAAATATCAGTATCATCAAATGGAAAAGCACTTAATTTATCTCCGGGAATCGTCTTCGATGCACGCAGAAAATTATCAATCCTGCCATCCATTTTACATTGCTGCAGCGTATAAGGAATAGTCACTTCCGCATTTATTTCCATTTTCGGTGCCCAGAAAGCATCATTTACATGCACGTGTGTAAAAGCAACGGGCTGTATAGGATAATCTTTTTTTTGAGCATATATAACCATGGGGAACATGGATAATAGAAGTAGCCAGCGATTCGGTTTCATAGTGTGGTTAGGTCTAAGTTTAAGGATATTCAAATGTATTTGAATGAAGAGCTTTCGGCATACCGAATTTTAACCAATAGCAACAACATATTGCCTCATAACGGTCATTAAAAGGATATACCAAATTTACTGGTGCAGATAGCTTTGTTCTTTTATTCTCGGAGAAACAACCAGATAGATCAGGATCAATACCAGCATTAATCCAATAAAAAGCCAATAGTAACTGGCTCCCTGAAAGGAGGAGAAAAAGCCTTGATTGGAAATGCTGCGGTTGACCAGGGCTGTAAAAAAATTTCCAACAGCTATAGTGAGCAGCCATACCGCCCCCATGGTACTCTTCATGGAAGCTGGTGCATGTGTATAAGCATATTCAAGGCAGGTCACAGACACCATAACCTCTGCAGCGGCCAAAATAAAATAAGCCAGAACCTGCCACCAGATGGAAGGGCTAAGTCCTTTATCAACAGCCCCCTGTAAGATGGCTATAACGATAAAAGAAATCACCATCAATATTAGTCCTGCTCCGATTCGCCTTAGGGGACTGGTCTTTATCCCCCTGCGCTCAAAGAAGGGATAAATACCATAGTTAAATACCGGTATCAACAACAGCAGGAAGAACGGGTTAACGGTCTGTACTTGCTGAGGTAACAACTCGTAACCTAAAATATGTCTATCCAGCTTTCCGGCTTGTAAAACCCATTCAGAAAGATTCTGATCCCACATGGCCCAAAACAATGGAATGAAACTAAAAATTCCAATCACCCGATATACAGCTTTGATATCTTCTACTTTCTCCGGATTAAACCTTTCTTTAGCAACATCCAGTAATGAGGCACCAGGTTTCCTCTTATAAAAATGAGCCAGGGCATAAACCGAAATAAAAAGAAAATTGTCTTTTTTTATCCCTGCCGGTGGAACACGAACATAAGTTTTACGACCTGAGTAAAAAATCAATGTAGACACTGCCATTAAAATCCCTGGAATTCCAAATGCCCATTTAGGCCCATAAGCAGCATAGACCAATGGGATCACCAATGTGGAAACAGCAGACCCAGCATTGATACTGAAGTAAAACCATCCGTAAACCTTTGTAAGCAAGTGCTTGTTCTCTGCATTGAATTGGTCTCCTACATTGGCAGATACACAAGATTTTATGCCACCAGCCCCTATTGCAATCAAAACAAGCCCAATTCTGAATACGTCAAAGTCTTTCTCAAACATGGAGAGGATCAAATGTCCAAAACAATACAGGATAGATATCCAAAGAATAACTTTATATTTTCCAAAAAACCAATCGGCTGCAACAGCGCCAAGGAAAGGAACTGCATAAGCCAATGATACAAAAAAATGTGTAGCCTCATTGGCCTGTGCCTCTGCAATTCCCTGTAAAGAAGGGTTTAATGCTGGATTAAAAAACTGCACAACCAGAAATGTGGTTAAAATGGACCGCATACCGTAAAAACTAAATCTTTCGGCAGCTTCATTTGCGATAATATAAGGTAAACTTTTGGGATAGGCCATATCCGTAAATCTGGTGATTAATTTGCCTGTAAAATAATCGGTTATTAATTTAAACCAGTAGGATATTAACCAAAATCTATATTCAGATTTCTGCATTCCTCCTATTATACAACCTATACAATAGCACATTATGTGAAAATATTTGATGGCAACAGCTATTACTATCCATATTTTATTTTACCATAACATCCTTTATCCGAATCAGGTTAAAAAATGGCTGGTATTAGATAAAATCTTCCGAATAGGGGAAAATATACAACACTAATTTTATAAACGTCAACACAACTATTATAAAAACCAACCAAAATTATGAATGTGAAACTTACCCTATCCTTAACTAAGTTATTCGGGATTTTCTTTTTGATGATCCCCTGGCTTGCTTACGGACAAACCAAAGTTACCGGAATGGTAACAGACAAAAGTAACCTCCCTCTACCTGGAGTTACCATTAAGCTGAAAGGAACAGTTACAGGAACAATTACAGATGGCTCCGGTAAATTTTCTTTGATGGTTAAGCCAGATCAAAGCGCAGTCATGAGGTTTAGCCTGGTCGGCTACAAATCCAAAGAAGTTCCTATAGGCAACAACACCAGTTTAAATGTCCAGTTAGTTGAAGATGAAAATATGCTGGAGGATGTGGTATTGGTCGGCTATCAAAATGTACAACGAAAGAAAACTGCCGGAGCAATTGCAACGGTGAAAGGTAAAGATTTTGAAAACACCCCCTACTCTACTTTCGACGCCATGTTACAGGGGCGGGTAGCTGGATTAAATGTATTAAGTACTTCTGGCGAGCCAGGTGGAAACACCATCGTGAATATCAGAGGGGCAAGTAATGTCAACTTTGCACAAAACAGCGCACCACTATATGTGATTGACGGAATTATTTATGATGTAAACGATATTAATTCGGCTTATGGCAGTAGTCCTCTTCAAGCCATTAACCCCAATGATATTGAATCTGTAGACATACTAAAGGATGCCTCTGCATCTGCCGTTTATGGAGCCCGGGCGGCAAATGGCGTGATCATTGTAAAAACGAAACATGCCGCACTGGGAGCGCCACCGCAAATCAGACTCGCTTCCTATTTCGGTATTGCCAATAAACCTGCGTTAAAACCCATACAGACCGGAGCCGCAGAAAGAAGGCTCAAAATGGACCTGCTCTATGGCGGCAATGCCAATTACCAGAGTCTTGGTAATTTGAGCATGATGCTTACGGATAGTTTGAATCCAGTATTTAACAACAACACCGACTGGCAGGGCCTGTTTCTTCAGACAGGTCTGATCAGTAATATTGACGCCAGTATTGCAGCAGCTAAAGAAGACTATTCTTACCGTTTCTCCTTTAACCGTTATTCAGAAGATGGAGTAATGAAAGGCTATGGGATACAACGTGTTACCCCCAGGCTATTTTTACAGGTTAACCCAGCTAAATCCCTTCAAATCCAAACCAATCTGTTTGTAGGTCTGACAACAGCCAAACATGGCCAGGGCGATCAGAACAAATATCCATTTACAACCTGGGGTTTTCCTTCCTCTTTTTGGAAAATCGGAAAAGCTGAAGAAGAATTATATACTGGCCGTTATGACCAGTTGATGGACGATGACAAGACAACCAGCATTAATGGAAATACCTCCGCACAATACACCATTATGCCAGGGTTAAATTTAAAAAGTACTATTTCTTACAACATCAACAACAATACCCGCAGCTATTTTAAACCAAATCTGTTGAGCAGCAGTGGTCTTAATGAAGCTTACGGCTGGATTTATCAGGGCAACCGCTGGGAATTGGAAAACACACTGAATTACAATAAATCTTTAAAAAGTGGGCACAACCTTAATTTGATCCTGCTTCAAGGGATGGAAAAAAACGTAAATAACAACAGCTACAGCAGTAGTGTGGGCAACTCTGACGCGGTCAAAACAGTAAATGGAATTGCATCGGGAGCAAATCTTTTTGCCCGTAGTACAATCGAAAAGCGTTCCCGCTTGTCCTGGATGGGAAGTTTTATATATGATTACAAGAGCCGTTACCTGTTGCAAGCCGTTTATCGCGCTGATGCCTCTTCAAGATACAATGCAGACAGTCAGTGGGGCTCTTTCCCATCCATTTCTGCAGGTTGGAATATTTCAGAAGAAAAATTTTTTGAGCCCCTGAAAAAAGTAATCTCTTACCTCAAATTCAGAGGAAGCTATGGCATCACCGGTAATGACCCAGGTGCATATTACGCTCAATACCAATCCCTCATATCCAATGCAATTTATGATGGATCAGCACTGGGCAACGGTCAAGCTGGTCTAACTTATACCAATACCGGTATCATTTACAATCAAACGACCTACAACGGCACACAAGTCATCTATCCGGATTATACAAGTCCGGCTTCTGCAACAAGCATTACCTGGGAAAGAAGTCCGCAGGTAAACTTTGGAATTGATCTTGGGTTGTTTAACGACCGGATTTCCCTAACCGCAGATTACTATATCCGGGATTCCAAAAATAAAGTATTTGACGTAGGTGTTCCTCTCACTACCGGCTATGCATTAACCTCTAATAACTATGTGAACCTCCGCAACAGTGGGATCGAGTTCAGTGTAAACACGCGTAATCTTCCTGAGAAATCTAAACTGCAATGGAATACAAACTTCAATATTGCCTACAACAAAAACTATATCACTAAACTACCTAATGGCGGTCGGGACTTTACATTTGGCCCTCCATGGATGCAACAAACGTTAAGCGTAGGAGAACCTCTTTTCACATACAAAGTCTGGGATGTAAGGGGTATCTACTCCAGAGACTCTGATGTACCGGTAGATCCCTTAACCGGCAAAAGGATTACACAGTTTGGTGGTTCCCAGTTCAGTGCAGGCGATCCCGCACGTGTAGATCAAAACGGAGACTACAATATTGATTACAATGATCTGGTTTCTTATGGAAACCCAAACCCAGACATTACAGGTGGTTTAACCAATTCATTTTCTTACAAGGGTTTCACTCTCGACGTTCTGGTCACTTTTATTTCTGGAAGAAAATTACGCAATGGCTACCTCTCAGATAAACTTCAGGATGCTGGAACGGCCAACCCCTACCAGATATGGGGAGGATCATCCGGCCCCGCTTCAAACTTTAACGTTTCTGACTTTTGGAGCCAGCCCGGCGATATTGCCAAATATCCCGGATTAATTACCAATAATGTAGATAAATGGCATATAGGGCAAAGTTTGTTCATAGAAGATGCCAGTTTTATCAGGATCAAAAATATCAGATTGGGATACACCATACCCGAAAAATACACCAAGAGAATTGGCATCAGGTCAATCAGGGTGTATGGCATGATGGATAATGTTAAAATATGGTCCAGGTCTACCGTACCTGATCCTGAAGCCGTAGAGATTACCGGCTATTCTAGTGGAAATGACTACCCGATTCCAAAGAAATACACCTTTGGACTGGATTTAACCTTTTAACGAAAATGGATATGAAAAAGTTAATTATATATATAAGCTGTTTATTATTGGGCACAGTCCTACTTTCCTGCAAAAAATTTTTAGACGAAAAGCCCATCAGTGTTTCTACTGATCAGACCTTCTGGCGTAATGAAAGTGACGCCGATAAAGGAGTGGCCTCTGCTTACGCTTTATTAAGGGCTAGCCTGAACACCAATGGAATGGCCTTTTATGCTTATGGGGATTTACCTACGGATGAATATAACACCAATGAATACCGCCTGGGAGATGTAGCTAAGATCAACTGGTCTGTGTCTGTTCCCTTCGCTGAAACTGGAGATCGGATGATGAAACTAAGACGTTATGATCTTTTTTACAGAACTATTGATCAAAGCAACCGCTGCATTCAGTTTATTGGCAAAATGACCGATGATCAGTTTTCTTCTGTTGCAGCAAAGAACAACTTTCTTGGTGAAGCCTATTTTTTAAGGGCATTCAATTATTTCTATATGGCAAGAATTTGGGGCGACGTTCCCCTCGTTGTTCAATCTGTAAATATTACAGAGGCAGTGGATCTTCCAAGAAGCCCGCAAAACGAAATTTTAAAACAATGTATCAAGGATATTAATATGGCTATAAGTCTGTTGAGCTGGGATTATTCAAATGCCAACAATCGGGCAGTAAGGGCAAATAAAGGAGCAGCTTATGCACTTCTCGCCCACCTTTATGCCTGGCAGGGCGATTATGCCAATTGCACTACAGCCGCATCCGCAATTCTTGACAGGAAATTTTATCAATATGAGAACCGGGCTAGTTATTTAAATATTTTCAAAGGCAAATCTGCAGAAGGTATTTTTGAAATTGCGCAAAGTGATGAGAATGAAGGTAACACTACCGGAATCTCATTTTATACATTAAAAAGCCCCTACCTGACTACAAACACAGGAAATGCCCTTTTTATCATCAATCAAAACACATTGAGCAGTTTGTTTAATGACAGTCAGGACCTGAGGTTCCAAAAGGCTTTTGCTTTAACCAGCACCACAGATCCCATATGCATCAAATACAGTAACATCACCTACACGAGCGGGCAAAATGTAACCGTTGGTGTTGCCCACAATAATATTATTATTTTTCGCCTTGCCGATATAACCCTGCTAAAAGCAGAAGCCCTTGCCGCATTAGGCCAATACGATGAGGCAAAAAACTATTTAAATGAAGTAAGAACCAAAGCAGGCCTTAACAGCTGGGAAGGAACAAACGGCAATCTTTTTGAAGGGATTATTGATGAGCGTGGACGTGAGTTGTTTCTGGAAGGCCATCGCTTCTATGATCTGGTTAGACTCGGTCGAAAAACCGGAATTATGAAATTTGGTAACGATAAAATGGGTCAAGGTGATTTCAATGCCGGGAAATATTACTGGCCACTGGATCCCGCTTTGATGAGCATTAACAAAAAACTAACTCAAACTCCTTACTGGCGTTCTAAAATGTAATCTTATGAAAACAAAATCCATATACGTACTGGCCTGTGTTCTTGCACTAACCTGTTTTTTCAGCTGTAAAAAGAGCAGTTATCTTACAGATGGTGGTTTAAGCGACCCCAAAAGTTACCTGAGCACTTATGACTATTTAAAACAACACAAATATCACCTCTTTGATACCCTGATCATGGTTATTGACCATTACAACCTGAAAGAAGAAGTGAATGGTGCAGCAACTTTTTTTGCGCCCACAAACTATTCCATTAACAAATACCTTAAAGTGAAAAAAGATTCCATATTACAAGAAGATGAAAACGGAAAATATACTTTAGACGATATGTATAAGGACATCACTGCCGATTCTCTAAGGATATATATGCTCAAATCTCGGGTAGAGCTGATGACAACGCCAGAACAGGCAGCAATGGTAAACAATGCGGCCAATACTAAAACTGCAATTCAGCGTATATTACAGCCTAAAGCCTCTGGGGCCTGGTCTTCTGCACCAATTTACTATTTATATTACATCAGGGTGCGTGGCACATTAGATCCACAAGGTTCAACTTTACCTGCAGACGATCCGACTTCGGACGTTAAGGCCCAATGCCAGACAACAGGTATTGAACCATCAACTGGCGGTATGCTACATGTGCTGAACAACCAGCATACTTTCATCAGGTTCTAAACGCATTCAGTTTATCAATAGACAACACATCATGAGAAAAAAAAACATTGCATTATGCGTTTACTTGTGCGCCATTACCGCACTACTGGTTTATGGCTGCAAAAAAATAGAAAAGGGATTTATCAGCGATTACATGTATTATACCCCAAATCCTTTAATTGCGACCCAGGGAAATGTAACCACTTCTAATTCATTAGAACTGGATGGAACTACAGGTCCAGTCCATGTGAAGCTTCTGGCAGTAAGAAACCTAACTACTGGAAAAAATGCGCCAGAATTGCTAAAGGAATATATCATCAAACAATTCAACGGGCAGATCACAGCAGCAGATTCTACGATCGAACTGGTCAATAAGAAGATCATACTCAAACCTGCTGTTGCCCTAAGTGTTGGAGAAATTGGCGGCAGGATTGCTTTATCACAAGCCACGGCAAATATTGATACCGGCAGGTATACTATTGATGTGGAGGTGAGTAATATAAATGGCATCAGAACAATCAACAATGCATGCACCATTTTGATTACACCAAAGGCCAATTATGCAATTTCCGACAGCCCATTTTACACCACCTCCGACCTTGGTGCCGAAACTGGTTTCACCAGCAGTGTTTTTTTACCCATTACAGTAGATTATGATAAATCAGGACCAAATAAGATCATCTTCAGATTTACAGACAAAAATGGTGCTTTGTTCAATCCTGCGCAAGGTCAGGTGATAAGCCGAGGGGACCGCGGAAATTTTGCCCAGATGAATCCATACTACCCAACGGTAAAAACTGCAACCGGATTAGAATGGGAATTTATAGAACTACCGAATGGTTTTCCAATTAAAGAGGGAAATAACGGAACTGGAAATTACTATCGTATTCCAGGCAATTTTGTCGTGGAGAACAGAAATGTGAACCCGGTATTCTTTGATTTCAAAGTTTTTGCTGCCGGTACTTTTACTGTAACCATCCGGATTCCTACCGTGACCAAAAAACCTTAAATCTATATTTTGCGCAAAAAAACACCTTACAATTTAACCAAATAAAAAAGCCCGGACTAAATTTTAGTCCGGGCTTTTTTATGATCAAACCTTTCGTTTCTTCTTAAACTTACGTCCGTACCAGATCAGAAAACCAGTTATAGGTAAGGATGCGCCGATCAGTGAGCATAAAAAGGCCAGTACTTTACCTGGAAAACCCAATATACTGCCAACATGGATGTCGTAGTTCATTTTCCTTAATTTCCCACCAAAACCTGCACCGACATAAGGCGTGGAATAAATGTCCTTACGTTTTAGTTCTTTCAGACTATGCTGGTCGTAGGTATATCCCTGGCTATTATAAAACTGACCAGCAGTTGGATAAACAGTAATGCCAATAGTAGATTTTTTCTCAGCAGTATCAAGATACGAATAATAAAATCCTTGAGATTTTGGATGTTTGGCTATCACTTTGCTCCAGGCAATATCCATAGATTGCTCTGGGCTGTACACTTTCTTAACCTGAAGAGTATCTGATTTCAAATCTCTGAATTTGGCCATGTTTTCTCCCCCTGTAGTTACCCAATACAAACCTTCGCTGTACCAGTTGATCCCGTACACCATGCCCGTCAAGGCAATGGCAAGCAAAAAAATCAAGGAATAGAAACCAAGTACATTATGAAGATCCAGGTTTACTCTTTTAAAGGATGCACCCCATTTGATCTTAAAGCTTTTGTCTCTCGTGCTTTTGTTCCACTTCTTTGGGTACCACCAAATCAGCCCTGTAATCAGTAAAACAACAAAAACCATAGTGCCATAGTTTACAATTGGCCTCCCAATGGTATAAGGCATCCACAAAAACCGATGACCGTTTAATACAAATCTAAAGAAATCGGTTTCTCCCTTTTTACGCACCTCCGCTTTAAGAACTTCCCCGGTATATGGATGTATTTTTAAACTTGTCCCGCCACCTCTCCTGCCTTTTTCATTCGGTTGTTTTAAAAATACATTTATAGCACGTCCCTGCTGATATTGAGCGTAGGAAATTACCTTCCCTGGATATAACTTCGTAGCAATAGCGCTAAGTTGCGAAGGCGTGAGTACAGGTTTATCCTGTTTTTCTACTTTTGTTTCAGGCTCCAGTAAACCAGTAATTTCCTCATTAAAGACCCATATACAACCTGTTAAACATACAATCAAAACAATGATACCAGAAACCAGACCGAGCCAAAGATGGAGCCATTTATTAATCCTTGTAAATAAAGAATCCTTACTTTTCTTTTTGGTTGCAATATTTTTATTACCTGGTGTCATCGCTTTATTCTGATAAAATTTGATCCCATTATTTTATGTACTGGATAGCTGTAATTACCCCACCTTCAACTTTTAGTCCTTGAGTGGCAGTCTGTGTGGAAGCATCTATCTTGTAAACATAATTAGCCACCCCCTTCATATTCACTCCGATATAGGCTAACTTTCCGTCTTTAGGTGTATAATTATTGGTCGTAATACTTTCGATATTGGCTTCCAAAGGCAATCCGGTTACTTGTTTAAAGGTTTTATCCACCACATTCACAATCGCTATGGTTTTTCCTGTAGAATAAGCTCCTCTTTGTGCTTTAAGAATCACATTAACCACAAAATTATTATTACCTATATAAAGCCAGTCGGTAACTACATAGCCACCAGAAATTGCTTCAAAATCATAAAAATAGCTCTGATCAAATTCTGTAGTACCTGCAGTAATTCTGGTGATTGCAGAAGGTTTTGTGGAACTTAAAACACCATTGGTTGTTGCCACAGAAGAGGAGAATGCATATACATCTCCATTTTCCACTACTGCTAAACCATTAGTCATATATCTCCCTATAAAACTGGTCCTGTCGTCTTTAATCACTTTTTCTAATTGCATTTGTGGATAAGAGTAAACTGCAATCCACGCATTGTTAGGGTAAGCCGTACCAAATGAATCACCGCAACATCCTTTAATAGAAAAATAAGGCGCATATACTTTATTACCAACCTGTTTAATCCAGCTAAAATGTGCCGTTTCTCCATTATTGGAAAGGGTTTGCGTGTTTACAGTTCCCTCACCAGTAATCAATAGACTATTGGTGCTGATGCGGTACCAGCTAGACAATGGGTTTGTAATATTCCTGGAAATTTTAACCAACAACAGATCGTCATTAACCGGCGCAAATGCCTGAACCGTTTCGGTTTGGAAATTAGAGAGTTTATTGATCCTTCCATCCAGAATGTTATAAGTAGTTACTGCTCCTGGATTACCCTGTCCATACAACATACTGAAGAACTTGTTATTGCTGGTTACATAATAACGGTAGGTTCCATCTTGTTCTACACCATTTCCAGCGGTAGATATTGTTCCTTTTTCTAAATCACCAGCAGTCAGCAGGTAATCTGCAACACCAGTAGAAGCCACAGGAGTTACCGCCAGAATATAGTTCCCAAGATTTTCCGCTGCTTTGTCTTTTTTCATACAAGAGCTTAGCATAGCTGCAAAAGCCAAAACTCCGAATATTTTAGTTATAGTTGCTTTCATATTAGTTGTTGTTATTTTTATTAATGAAATACCTCAGGTTCAGATAGAACCCACGACTTGGTTTCTGTAAACTGAAATTATCGTAAAGAAGTGCATCTGTAATATTTTTTGCTTCAAGCCCGATATTATAACGCCCTTTCTCTAAGCTATAAACCAGATTTATATCGTGCGACAACTGTTTGGGAACGACATATTTACTTCCATTAGAACTGCTGCCCCCACGACTTGGCCAATACAACCAGAAAGCATGCACATATAATAGATTATAGCCTATGTTGAGATTATTGCCCTTTTTACCCATATTTTTAAGGGATACAGACACATCACTATTACCAAACAGATATGGGATGTTAGGCATTTGATCTAAATATACCACGCTCTCCGTTGTGTATTTTTCTCCTGTATTTGGGTTGATTTCATACTTTTGAAGATTTTGCAAGTATTGGTAGGTTACAGTTGTCCCAGCGGTAAACCAGTCTTTGTAAGAATACCTTATTTCCCCATCTAATCCCCAGGTACGAACACCATCTCTGTTGTCAGCAATCAGTTTAGATTGATTACTGTTCAATCGGTTGTAAATAAAATTGTCAGACTTTCTATAAATAGCATTGGCAGTGACAGAAAAGTTATTGATCTTATTTATAGAAAAGCTGTAGCTCATTCCAAGGTTAACATTATCACTCTTTTCTGGTTTCAATGCAGGATTTCCTTCCTGGTTTTCTACATCACCAAATATCTCCTGCGCTTCGGGCATACGATTGGTCAATTCATAAGATGTTTTAAGCTGTAAGTTTGGGGTAAAGAAATAGGTTAAGGCAGTACCATATCCGAGTTTTTTTATAGTGGCTTGATCTGCATTTCCAGTCCCATCAATATTGTTTTGATGGATATACTTACCAAATACTGTGGCACCAAGTTTATTTTTTATTTCGAAATTATATCCGAGTCCTAAAATATTCTTGTTTGTCTTTTTAGTTTTTTCATACTCCGCATTCGCCGGGTTCAGTTCATCACTTCCCTTTCTATTGAAAGTTGTAAACACATTACTTAGGGCCAGAGACTGATTCTCAGCCAATTTATAGTTGAACATGGCAGTCGCAAGACCGTTATTGTTTTTGTATTTGTATAAGCTTCTGGAGCGTTCTCCGTTAGAACCATTTGGTTTGCTGTTGCCATACCAATCGTAACGCACATTCATAGTGTCAATATTTTGCTCCTGTCCAAGGTTGTAATTGGCATTAACAGTTACATCCAGGCCTTCAATTAAATTGGTCTTTTTGTATTTCAAAGAAGGCATTATAATATTTCCTTTTCTATGCCATCCCCCAAATACAGATACCATACGCGCACCTGTCTGTATTTCTTTGTAGTTCTGGCCCATGGTTATACCCAGCAACAATTTATCCGCATAACTTTTGTCCACTACTCCAACATTTGCAATCACCGTTTCATTGTGATAGGTATCATGAAACCTTCTTAAGGTTGCTTTAGGTGCGTATGCACCTGTATAAATGTCTGAGGCCTCAACTTTTACTTTATAATTGTTGTCCGAATAATTCTGAAATGCATTCAGTTGAAAGGTCAACCCACCTTTTGTTGTTGCTGCCGCATTTATTACACTTCTGTGCGTGTTAAAAGATCCAAAGGAATAAGAGGCATCAACATAGTTACGGTAGCGATCACCAGTAACGATATTAATAGCACCGCCTAAAGCATCAGACCCCAACCACATAGGTACCACACCTTTATAAACTTCTACGCGGTCTGCAATATTAATAGGGATATTGTTAATTTGAAATGAAGAACCAAAATTATCCATCGGAATACCGTCAATAAAGTATTTGATGTGATTGCCGGAAAAACCATTTAACGAAAGGTTAAAGTTGGAACCTACTCCACCAGATTCTCTAACACGTATACCCGCTACACGATCTAACGCACCGGAAATATCAAGTGTCGTATTGTACAGTTTTTTAGCATCTATAGCCGTAACATTATAGGCCTGCTGACTGGTTTCCTGCACCGCCGTACGTCCTAATACAGTAACCTCAGATAAATCATTTTTATCTTCTTCAAGAGAAAACACCAGTAAATTGTCGTTTTTCAAAGGAAGTTCAATATTTTGTGTCTTGTCTCTAAAACCAATAAAAGTAATCCTGATTTTATAAGTCCCTTCCGGTATATCTGAAAGCTGAAATTTACCATTCTCATCAGTCACTGCATTTTTTTTACCTGGCGATAAAAATACACCGGCCCCATGTAATGGCGTCCCACTATTACTTTTTACCAATCCGGTTATTGTTATTTTTTGCTGCGCTTTTACAGGTACCACACTAAAAAGAAAAGCTAGTGTAATGAGCAATGCATAAAACTGATGAGATAAATATTGCATATTTAAATTGTTCTTATTTAGACTAATTATTAATTTGTGGCAAAAATAGAGGAATCCATGTACAGAATGTGCAGGGATTTATAC
>NZ_QAIL01000029.1 GCF_003061025.1 Pedobacter sp. HMWF019
GAAATATTTTGATATCTATACACAAAAACATATTGCACTATCTGATGATAATGATATAATATATCACATTAATTTCATACTCGTTCCACATTAAAAGCTTAGCTTTAATAAACTAATAAACAATATTATGCAAATCAATTACTGGTGGATTGGCGCGGTTGCAGTGATCATGGTGGTCCTGATCATCTGGCTTATTAAGAGGAACCGGAAGGATGAAAAGGTATATGAAAAAGAGATTATAGAATCTGAACTCAAATCCGAAGATCATCGGGAGGAGGAGTAAAGATGATCTCTTCTATCTAAGACCTGATCCATTTATTCATCAGCTTAGTTAAAAAAGGCATAACCACCCAGGTCAGCATCAGCACCATACAAGTTGCAGTAATCAAAAGTCGGACTTCTATCGGAAAAGCTTTGATTAATGGGCCAATTGTATACGACAGAAAAATACTCGTCGGGAAAACTCCACACAGCGTTACAACGGCCATTTTCCATCTTGGAGGCGCAATTGGCGAACGAAACCAGGCTTCCAGTCCATTTAATTCGCGATATACCGGTGCTTCGGTTATCGTAGATGCATAGGCTTCCCAGTCTTGAAATTGTTTAGAAGCATAGAAAGCGTCTTTTTCTGCTTTGTCTTTAAATGTTCTTAGAATCCCAATAGTGCCATCATCAGCCCCCGGAAGTCCTGTAATCATACTTGCTCCGTGCACACCATGATGGTCAAAGGACTCCCCCATAAACTGATGCAAAGCTGCTTTAAATTCTTCTTCCTTTCCAGGTAAGACTTTTCGGGTGATGGCAATATGAATGGGCATGTCCTTCTTCTTTAACCAAATTTATGAAAAAGATTTAAGCTGTGCTCATCTAATAGGTACGAGATCTATGCGCAGCATTTCTCCAGGCGGCCCATGCCCCTGTACACCAAAGCGCCCATATGACCAAAACCGGCTGAAACAACAACCTCATGCCTCTGCTGAGATCGGAATTTAATCCAAATGCATCTGTATGCGTTAAGAATTGAGAAATATTTCCTGGAAAAACAGCAACAAAGAAAGCGGCTGCTACCCAGCCTGCCATAGATTTCCGCCAGCCAGATACCAGCAGTAAGCCTAAGCCTATTTCTACCAGGCCAGACAGAACCACCACCAGATCTGTATCCATGGGCAACCACTTAGGTACCTGGGCTGAAAACTCAACACGGGCAAAGGTTAAATGACTGGTGCCTGCAAAAATTAAAAAGACTCCAAGAGTAATGCGTGCTATACGATGCCAAAGCCCGTATTTATTTCCGCTATCCATCATAGCTTAGCAAACAGCGATTATCTGATTTTGTTTTCAGTTAGGGTAAGAACTGAGTTGTATAAAAGGAGGTCGTATTATTATACGACCTCCTTTTTAATACGAATTACCTTAATCCGGCATCAATTCACTAAGTTTTTTGTTTAGCTTTTCTCCCATAAGGTGCGATCCTATGATCTTTCCTTCAGGACTGATCAGGAAGTTTGCTGGAACACCGGAGATGCCATACACTTTGCGGACATCATTGTCCCATCCTTTGAGATCTGAGATTTGTGGCCAGGTTAATCCGTCTTTCTTGATGGCCTCGAGCCATTTTGCTTTATCGCTGTCTACGGATACACCAAGGATTTCAAAACCTTTGTCTTTAAAGCTGGCATATTGTTTTAACAGGTTAGGACTTTCTGCACGGCAGGGTGAGCACCAGCTGGCCCAAAACTCTACCAATACATATTTTCCTTTGAAGTCTGATAAAGAGATGGCCTTGCCATTGACATCATTTTGGGTAAAATTAGGTGCTGGGGCACCAAGAGCGGTCATGGTATCTGCATTCAGTAGTTTGTATAAACCCTGACCTGTATAGGATAAGCGCAGTTCAGGACTCAGTTTGTTGAATACAGCTAATGCCTGATCTGACTTCAAAGAATAACCGCTAACCAGTTCTGACAAGCCTTGCAGTGCAAACTCCGATGTTGGATTTGCTTTAGCAAAAGCCAGCATCTTTTCTCCACGTGATTTCCTTAAAGCTTTTACAGTTTTATCAATAGATTTAAAGTAAGTTGTATCCTTTTGTTGCTCCGCAGTGGCTCTTCTCAGCAAAACATTGGCATTGTGGTGTACTGTCATCACGGTAGGGCCAACGGCTTTATTAAAAGCCTGGAGTTCATTGTAAACTTTAGAGCCAGTCCATTTGGCATTATAAAGTGAATCTGGAGAACTGATATGAATGTTCTCCTTTCCAAAGCTTACATAAATTACATCGCCTGTACCAGTGGCATAAATCTCCTTATCTTTTATCCCTTCTCGTGAAAGGGTTATTCTTGAAGAAGCAATGCCTTCAACGTACCCCGTAAACTTAAATGTACCATTCACCAGTACTGCAGAATCAGTTGCCCCCTTCCCTTCTGAAGTATAGTCCAAATAGATCTTGGCGGGTTTGTTCAGGTTGCCTATTTTGCCTGTAATGGTAAAATTAGGGCTTTGTGCTGCTGCAATTGAAGGAGCCAGCAGGGCGAGTATTAAAAATTTCAAGTTCATATTTTAGAGTTAGTTTGTTCTAATGGTAATGTCTATAGGTGTGCCTGGTATGCCCTCCTGCTTTTTAAGGAGGCTACCGTTCTTTCCTGTAGTAATGTCAAGGTAATAGATGGTTCCTTCTGTGCCTACCATGAGGCTTTCTTCGTCTTCAGATAGTTTGATCATGGATACGGGCTTTCCTCCAAAATCTGTAAGCAGTTCTTTCACATCTTCATTTAGCGGATTATATCTGTAGACTTTTGATCCTGCAGCGATATAGATCACACCATTTTTTGCGCCTTGCCATTTGGTGGCTTCGGTAATAAGATCGGGGCGGCTAAAGACGCGTTTTGCAAGGGCATTAAATTCAAATGGACCTGTAAATTTTACGGTAAAATGCAGTTCATAAATCTTACCATCAGGTGCTTTGCAATAGGCATAACAATCCGTGTTGTTGAGCTGTTCTATGTGCAGCAGATCCATCCCTACATTCGTAGGATCAAAAGCTGGTGACGGGGCCACACCGTACTGGGTATCAAAATAAGTAGGCCCGCTGTATACATTAAAACGCAGGAATTGTTTTCGGTTACGTTCAAAACCAATAAAGGTGGTTCCGGCATCAGCCATGGTCATCACAAAAGATGGGTCCAATACGTAATTGCCTTCGGCTGGTGCAAACATGCCATAAGTTGGTGCCTGATCCCAGGTGTTAGTGGTGCCTCCATAAAGGGTGCCGTTAATCACCCCCATCAATACGCCTTGAAAGTGCGGTTTTAAAGCACCCACTTCCAGATGGTCTGGTGCTACAAAAAAATTATCGGCCAGTTGATTAGGGTATTTAGGGTCTTCTATCATCGTATTGGCATCAAGACGTACACCTCCGTTTTTGGTAATAATCCAATAGCCCAGCAGAGTGCCTCCGGTATTTCTGTTTCTGAGCAGCATCAGGTTCATGGGATGAGCTGGCAGGTCTTTGCGATGGATAGCTTTATATAACCGCGCTTGTACCGTACCATCCGGTTTGATGAAGGAAAACTGACTTATGCCGTTCTCTTCACTTAAAACAGCTGTTCCTTTGGAAAATTCTGTTCCCCCGTCAATAAAGAACTTATGGAAATATTTCATCCCATTAGTTTTATTGTATACAGTTAGCTGTGCCGGATATCTTTTTGCCTGCAAGCCAAAGATGATTCGCAGGGATGCACCTGTATACAGGATGTCTGTACCTTCTATGACAGAGATGCGCCATTGCAGTTCGATGTCTGCCTGGCTTTTGAGCGTAACAGCGGGTTTGATCACCAGACTATCACCTACTTTAGCAGTGTACACCGAATCCAGATTAGAAACCACAGGTACTTCGGGCATATCGATGTCGTAATGACCAAGATCTTTATGACAAGCTGAAATTGCTATCATAAATAGCAGCATCAATAATATTAATCTTTTCATATCTTTTTGTTTAAATAACCTCTTTCCCATTCTCGTCTATAAAATAGTATTTGCCATTTTCCTTGTTCTTCCTTAAAAGTGTTTTCTTGGTTGGATTTCCTGTGTTGAAGAAATAATAGCTGTCGGTGTTCCCAGGGATCACTTCCTCCAATTTGTATCCTTTGGCTGCGTTTTTGGTTACCCAGTCAAAGGGATTGTTGAGCATAGTGGTCAATAATCCGGTGATGTAGAGATTCTTTGGCGCATCCAGGCCATCTGTAGTGAGCTCTTTTACGCCCGTAACCAGGATGAACAGCTCATGTTTTACTCTTGAATAAGGTGGCAATGGCCAGAAATCCCACCAATCCGGTTTTTCCAGTTTGGAGGAAAAAACCACTTTTGCCCGAATCCAGTAAGGGTTCTGGATGTTAAAGTCAGCTGATTCCACCAGCTTAATGACCGCAGAAACCGAACGGTTTTCCAGCTCCTTATCCTTATTGTAAATGATAAACGGAAGGTAGGCAAGCCCTTTATTTGCATTCATGATATAGGAGGCCTTAAGTGGCTCGTAGTGCAAATTGGGTTCAGCGCTTGAGGAGTCGGTCTCTATACGGGCTTTGAATGTTCTTGGCGCTGGACTGGTTACACCGGAAATGCGTACAGGAATCCATATGGTATCTTGTAATTTTGTGGGATTATAGGCAAAAGTGGATATAATGCTGTCTTTTCTGCTGTCAAAATGGATGTCAAAATAAATACCCGCCGGATGGTCAAATTTCATTTCTTCTGCCCGCTTGCATGATGCAAGGGTAAAAAGTGCGAATAGGATTAATATATAGAATTTCATAATTCGTATGATTAGTATTTATGCCTGTTGTTTATCTGCCTCCATAGACCACTTCATCCTGGGGAAGCGGCAATACCAGGATTTTGTCTGTTGCCGGGATCGTTGTGCCGGTTTGGCCGATAATGGCCCTGTTTAATCTTTTGTACATGTAGAAAAGTTGCCCTTCTCCAAGCCATTCTTTACGGCATTCTTTAATCAGTGCCACAGTAAATTCTTCCTGGGAGTTTACATTCAGGTCTTCTTTGTCGCGCTGGAAGCGTACAGTATTGATATATGTTATTGCTTTTCCCGGATCTGTAGGGTAAGTGCATTCAGCAGCTATGTAATACAGTTCACTTAAACGGATAGCAGGTGCCATCAGGTAGTGCAAATTGGCTGCAGGGGCATCACTTTGCGAATTCCTGTTGTATTTAACAATATCGTAAGTTTTTGCCGCGCCCACACCTGTTATGGAAAGCCAGTTCTTAAACCGCAGGTCAACTGTCCCTGTGCTGGTCTCATAAATGGACTTGGCTGCATCTTCATTGAGGTATAAACCTCTTGTACCAGTAACAAACCAGTTTTCCTTGATGTCTTCGGTGGGCCCTGGCACATACCAGGATTTGGGAATATACCAGGCAAAGACGAGTTCTTTATAAAGAATTCTGTCTTTTTTTGCTTCTTCAAATGCATTAAAATCTGTCTTTAAAGTCCAGGGAAATTTTTTCGCATTGATCACCTCTAAGGCGTTATTTAAGGCATTTGTTTTGTCATTTTTGTAGAGATAGACGCGGGCAAGCTCGCCACATACAGCGTAATAGTTTAACCGGTGTCTTCTGTTTTGAAGAAAGGGTATGCTGGCGCGCTCTTCAGTATTGGTTGTGGTATCGGTAACAACGGGGTAATTAACCAGATATCCTGCACTACGGATCGGATCTTGTGCCAACAGTTTTTTAGCTGCTTCGAGATCTGTCAGGGCTTTTTCTATAACCTCTGAAACACTGGACATAGGTGTGATGTCTTTGGTATAGGCGCTGGCATACGGAATACCTTTTCCGGCAGCATTTCTGAGATAGGATGGTGCAAATAGTCTAAGCAGGTCAAAGTGAAGATAGGCCCTTAATGCCAGGGCTTCGCCTTTAATCAGCCCGTAGTTCACACCGGTAAAGATGTTTTTCTTTTTATCTACATTTTCCAGAATCAGATTGGCGTTTACAATTGCATTATAAAGCCCTGCCCATATTTTGTCTTTACGTTCTATGAACTTGCTGTTGCTGTAATTATACTGGCTGGTTGGTGTATAGTTGAGTCCTTCATTATAGCCCATGGTGTAATTTTGAGCCAGCACTTCGGGTGTACCAAATGTGAGTTCCTTTCCGTAGAGGTCTGTTTCTGAACAGCGGTTATAAATTCCATTGAGGGCTTCCATAAAACCGTTCTCTGTGCTAAACAGCACGGGTGCAGAGATCTCAGATTCGGGTTCCACTTCCAGCCATTTTTTACACGAACTTATGGTTGCGATAAGCAAAAGAAGGCCCATTATCAATCTTAATTTCATATTTTTCATCTATTAAAAAGTGGCGTTTATTGAAAAAGTTAAACTTCTGGCAAATGGGTAATCGATTCCTCTCTCCTGTTTTACAGAGGACCAGCGGGCAAGGTCATTTGCGGTTGCAGAAAACCTCAGATTGGACATTTTTAATTTGGACGCATATTTCTTATCCAGATCATAAGACAGGTACACGGAACTTAAATTGATCATATTGTCGGGCTGTACAAATCTTGAGTTGACTTCTGTTGTACCCAGATCTGCTATGTTTTTGTAGAAAACTACATCGCCGCTTTTTTTCCATTTTTCATCAAATACGCGTCTGTCAACATTATATCTCGGATCTGCATTTTCAATCCGGTCTACCAGCGTCTGGTTATACATGTCTCCTCCAAAATGAGTTTCGAAGGTTGCGCTCAGCATGAATCTTTTATAGGTGAAGGTAGTACTGAAGAAACCGTTTGCTTTTGGATCGGCATTTCCGACAACCACGATATCGCTTTTATCATAGGCGTAGGTAAGCGTTCCGTCTTTTTTCCGGTACAATTCTCGTCCATTTTCCGGATCTATGCCCAGAGAAGGAACAGCATAGATGGCGTTAATTGACTGCCCTTCGTTATACCGCAGCAAAGGAATGCCTTTAAATCCACCATCTTTGGGATCTACAGATTGCAGGTCATTGGCACGGTCATTATATTTTTTCAGGGCATTTGAGATGCGGACGATTTTATTCCTGTTGGCCACCATATTTGCGGTGAAATTGATGGACCAGTCTTTTTTGCGTATCACATCCCATTTAATGGAGATTTCTGCGCCTTTATTCTCCATATCCCCAAGGTTCTCTTTGTAGGAAAAGAAGCCCGTGGAAGGCGGCAGTGTAATGTCGGCCAGGATGTCTTTGGTAAACTTTCTGTAGATTCTTGGACTTATAAAAACCCGGTCGTGAAAAAGTCCCAGGTCAATACCGATATCTGTCATCTGCGTTTTTTGCCAGGATAGGTTTTCGTTGCCATAGTTATTTACAATAGCACCGATCCCGGTGGAATACCAGTTGCCGTTCAAGTATTTATAAGTAGTCCTTGACAGATAAGGTGCAAACTCTACTGATCCGGTAAGACCAGTGGATACCTTTAAGCGTAATTGACTGATCACAGGGTTATCGGCCAGAAATTTTTCCTGGTGCAGGTTCCAGCCCAGGCCTACAGACCAGAATGGGGCAAGCTTATTCTCGAGACCAAATTTCGATGAACCATCTATCCTAAGGGTAGCATCGAGCAGGTATCTATTCTTGTAGGAATAATTTGTGCTTAGGAAAGAGCCAAACAGCCTTGAATTGTTAATGCTGCTTTGTGGCCTTCCCTCCTCGCCAAAGCCTTTAGCAAAACCTATGCTTGTAAAACGGTCGTTGGCAAAGCCTATTGCCGTTACTTCTTTTTCATCAGATAGTTCTGTGCGGATATTGACTCCGCCTAATACATTTAATGCGTGGTTTCCCAGTTGTTTGAACCAGGTTAATCTCATATTTCCGTCCCAATAGACCTCTTTCCTGTTTCTGTCTGTATAGGTTCCCTTTTCGTCAAGCCTGTCTGCTCCATAGAAATAGAACTCGTTGGCCATGGGAGAAGTAAAGATGTCATCGGTATTCATGCGGCTGGTTAAGCTCATCTGCCCTTTTAGTCTCAGGTCTTTTGCCAGTTGCAGTTCAGCAGAAAGATTATCTATAATTTCTGTGTAGGCCGATTTGTTAAAACTGCTCAGGCCTGCGTCATACAACGGGTTCAGGACAATGTCCTGGTCGCCCGCTTGATTCTTCCAGGTGTCTACCTCACGAAGTACCGTACCATTGGCGTCTTTAATTGGATAATAAGGATTCATCCTTACATAATTGGCGAAGTTTCCGTATGGACTCTCTCTAGCCTCCATTTGAGTAATGGACAGGTCGTTTCTGAATTGAAACTTGTTGTCTTTGTTGTACTGAAAGTTCATCCCGCCAGAATATTGGTTTCTGGACGAGCCTTTCATTACGCCTGGTCTGGTTTGGTACCTCAGGTCTACTCCATATCTGAAGGTTTCAGAACCACCTTGAAGATTGACACTGTGCTTTTGTCCTACAGCTGTACGCACCGGCTGGGATAGCCAGTAAGAATCTACGCCTCCAACTACATTAGCCAACTTGTTGTAATACAACTGATCCAGTTCATCTTGCGGACGGCTGACCACATTTCTATCGTACAGTCCTGCTAATTTTTCATATTGCAGCTTTTCTGAGGCATTCAGCACCTGATAGTCTGAAAGATCGGGAGAATTGATGCTGGTTTCATAATTGTATTCAATAAGAAGCCGGCCTTCTTTAGGTGCTTTGGTAACAATGACCAGAACACCATTAGCTGCCCTGGAACCATATATAGCAGTTGCTGCTGCGTCTTTTAACAGCGTAACCGAAGCGACTCTATTGATGTCGAGGTCAAAGACTTTTTGTACATTAACTTCAAAGCCGTCTAAAATGAATGCAGGCATATTGATGTTTCCGGAAATGTTGTCTCTCCTCAAAACCTCCCCGTTTCCGCTTGGCAAGGATGATGAGCCTCTTACATTGATATTTGGTAGCCTATTGGGGTTGGAACCCGCAAGATTATTCTCCAACAGTTTAAATGAGGGGTCAAAAGCCTGGATACTTTGCAACAGGTTTTGTGGGTTTACTCTTTTAAGTTCCTCTCCACTCACCGTGACAGCATTACCCGTGTAACTGTCTTTTTTAATGGTTTGATAACCTGTGATGACAACGTCGTCGATGGTATTAACAAGTGTACTTAGATTCACGGTGAGTGGTTTTGTATCGGTTATTTTAACCTCTTTTATTTTATAACCGATATAGGAAAACACTAAAACGTCACCGATCTGGGCATTGATTCTGAAGTTTCCTTCAGAATTGGTCTGCCCGCGAAGGTCCTTGTTGTTCTTTACCGTAATGTTTACGCCTGGTATGCTCTGTTTGGTTTCGCTATCGATAACTTTTCCAGAGATATCAATAAACCTGGAAGTGGTTATACCTGATGTATTATCTGTAACCTTATTTCTGATCACAATGGTTTTATCCACGATATCGTAAGTCAGGTCCTGATTGGCCAGACAGGCTTTCAAGGCTTCTTCAAGTGGCACTGTCCTCAGTTCCACATTCAGCTTTGACTTGTTCAGGTTTATCTTTCCGTTGTAAAAGAAGAGATATCCGGTCTGTCTTTTTATATCATTAAACACGGTTTCCAGGGTGGTATTCTTCCGGGAAACGGTAACATTTTGCGAATAGCTGGCGGCAGACAAATGCATGGTGCCAATCAGCAGTAAAATAGCAGTTAATTTCATCACTACTAATAGTTTATACTTTACCCTCCGTATTTGGAATACGGGGTTGTAAAGAAAAGTTAATTTCATATTTTTGGAATAGAATTAAGTAAACAAATGGCAGCCTGGTTTAGACGTTGGGCTGCTGACCTCTTTTTCTGGCCGGGAGTGGTGAGATACTTCCGGCTTTTTAGTCAGTTTCTTTGTGGTTCCTGTTTAGTGTAGTTGTCTTATCATAGTCTCTTTTTCTGGTTAATAGTCTGTTAGTTTATGGTTTTTTTTGGGTTGATTGTTTTAACTGCTTCCTGGTTGTAAGAAACAATGATATTCTTGCCTTCAACTTCAAATTGAAGGCCGTTGAGTTCAAGTATTTTGAAGACTTCAGATAACTTCGCGGTCCTGAATATTTCTCCTGTAAAATCTATGTCTGGTAGGTTTCCTTTATAGCTTACATTAACATTATACCATCTGGATATACTCCGCATAACGGACTTAATATCGTCGTTCTCGAAGGAGAACATTCCATCTTTCCAGGCAATTTCTTTTTCCGGGTTTACTTCTCGTGTCAGGATAGTGCCTTTTCCTGTTTTGCTTATTAAGGCTTGCTGTCCGGGCCTAATGATACTTGAGGCTGTGGCTGATGTGATCTTTACAGAACCTTCAAGAAGTGTGGTACGGATAGCGCCTTCATCATCATAGGCATTAATATTAAAATGCGTGCCCAATACTTCTACAGTTTGACCGGTAGATTGGACTCTAAAAGGCATTGCAGCATTCTTGGCAACTTCAAAATAGGCTTCACCATTGAGCTCAACTCGACGTTCACCTCCCTGAAATGAAGTAGGATAAGTCAATGAAGAGGCAGCATTCAGTGCTACATCTGTACCGTCTGGCAAGATAATTTTGTATTGTCCTCCTTTTGGAGTGATGATTGTATTTTTAAGTGGCTTGTCTGTGGTCTTTGATTTGATGGTATATACAATCTGACCATTGG
This sequence comes from Pedobacter sp. HMWF019, assembly GCF_003061025.1. Lineage (GTDB taxonomy): Bacteria > Bacteroidota > Bacteroidia > Sphingobacteriales > Sphingobacteriaceae > Pedobacter. The sequence continues at coordinate 10,672 of NZ_QAIL01000029.1, forward strand.
CTGTTTTGGTTATACTGATACCTGATTGCCGGGCGATTTCGCCTTTAGAAGCATTGTTCAACACAATTTTTTGTCCTCCGGAAAGGATAAGTATCGCATTGTCCCCCCCCGGATTAACATGATGATCAAGCGCTGCCAGGCTATTTTCTTTATTACTATTGAAAAAATGTACAGATGCGAACAAGACCATGATCAATGCAGCGGCAACAGCTGCATATTTAAACCAGACCATTTTGGTTTCTTTGCCATAGTTGTTTGGACTGCTGATCTTT
>NZ_QAIL01000002.1 GCF_003061025.1 Pedobacter sp. HMWF019
GTATACAATTGTCTCTTTAACAGTATTCTAAAAAGATATTAAGATGAAATATTTCAATTCAAAATCAAAAGTTAAAAGTAGTACCACAATTGGCACAATTTCTATCATGTTACCAATTTTACTTTTAATAACGCCCCTTTTTTTAAGGTGTAAAAAATTTGTGGAGCTTGATCCCCCTAATACTTTACTGGTTACTGGTAACGTTTTTCAAAATGATGCAAATGCCAGCGCAGCAATGACGGGTATCTATTCTCAAATGGTGGAACAAAATCTCCTTCCTTATGAGTTCCCTTTATTTACAGGGCTTTGCGCTGATGAACTTAAAACAAATCTGGCTTTGTTTAAGCCAGTTTATCAAAATGGCTTACAGCCTGTAGATGCAGCAACAAATATAATTTGGACTTTAGGATATAATTTTATTTATCAAGCAAATGTAGTGTATGAGGGGTGCAACGCATCGACTACATTGAGTCCTGCGGTTAAAAAGCAATTAATGGCTGAGGCTCTTTTTATCCGGGCATACTGGCATTTCTATTTGGTGAATTTGTACGGGGATATACCGTTGATTACCTCTAGTATTTACATCGATAATGCAACAGCATCCCGTACGCCTAAAGCACAGGTTTACCAGCAGATCATTACAGACTTGAAAAATGCTCAGGGAAACTTAAATGAAAATTATGTAGCTGCAAATAGTATTGCTACAACTACAGATCGGATAAGGCCAAATAAATATGCTGCAACCGCATTGTTGGCAAGGGTATATTTATATACTAATAACTATGCTGACGCAGAGACGCAAGCAACAGCGGTGATTAATAACAGTTCTGTATATTCTACTTCTACTGTAGATGTAAATAGTGTGTTTTTAAAAAATAGTAAAGAAGCTATTTGGCAATTGGCAAAGCCCACACCAACTAACAGTATTAATACCTATGAAGGGGCAAGTTTTATTTTAACCGCTGTCCCTTCACTTGGGCTTCAAAAATCTTCTACAATCAGCACGCAATTATTAAATGCATTTGAACCTGGGGATTTAAGAAGGAATAATTGGATTGGTAAATTTACAAGCGGTTCTGTAGATTATTATTTTCCTTATAAATACAAGGTAGAAACTTCTGCAACCATCACGGAGTATTCTATGGTGTTACGTGTGGCCGAACAGTATTTGATACGTGCAGAGGCCAGAGCGCAACAAAATAATCTACCTGGCGCTATTGGTGATATCGATGTGATTAGATTACGTGCTGGTGTATCATTAATTGCGGCAACAAATACTAATATTTCTAAAACGAATTTATTGGCGGCAATTTTGGATGAGCGGCAAAGGGAGCTGTTTACAGAAGGTGGTCACCGTTGGCTAGATTTAAAGCGCACCGGTACTATTGATGCCGTAATGACAGCGGTAGCACCATCTAAGGGGACCACTTGGAACACGGCTAAACAATTATGGCCCATCCCGCAAAAAGAAATTGGAAACGATGTGAATTTGGTACAGAACCCTGGTTATAACTAACGTGATGAAGAATTTTATAACACTAATTTGTGTATTGGCCCTTACTTACGTAAGCCATGCACAAGAAAAAATTAAAACCGCTTATCCTAATATTGGTGATACGTTATCAAATTACACTTTTACGGATTTGGTAAATAGTTCCACAAAAACAGTATCGATAGAGGACTACAGAGGAAAATGGTTGATCCTGGATTTTTGGGGTTATTCTTGTGGTGGTTGTTTGGCCAGTTTTCCAAAAATGGATTCCCTACAGGAGAAATTTAAGGACAAAATGAAATTGATTATGGTAGGGGCTATCAAGTATCCCGGCTTTAATACCAAGAAAATAGAAAAGATCACTAAAGATGTATATCGTCGTCTTGATCAAAAATACCATCTAAAATTTACGGTGGCTTTTGACAGTGTGTTGAACCATACTTATGATGTAGGTAGTGTACCTCAGATTTTGGTTATAGATCCTAAAGGAGTTATTAAAGCAAAGACTTATCTAATCAATGAACAGCAATTATCCTCCTTAATTAAAGGTGAACCTACGCAGTTTGTTCGCTCTTATTCCCGGTCAGAACCTTTAAAAAGATATACTTATAAGGAAAACTTGCCTTTTTTAACTAATGGTGTTGCTGCTAACGGAGGGAATGATACAAGTTATCTATTTAGATCTTTATTGAAAGTAAGTGATGATTCGATGCCTCCTGCTAAAATAGTACGCTTTAAAGGGAATAGAAGAACAACTTTTGAAAATGGGAGATTAGAGGTGTTTTATTATTCTTTACTCAATCTGTATCAGTTGGCTTATTTAGGTATGGACTCTTGGGAAATATGGGAAGAAGACTTTTACGAAAGGTATGCAACTAAGCTCTATCTTAATCTAAAGGATTCTACTGATTATAAATTGCTTAACAAAAAACAATATTCGTATAGTTTAAGTGTTCCAAAAAACAAATCTACACCTGAATTTTTAATGAAGGTTATGCAGTCTGATTTGGAAAATTACTTTGGTTTTAAAGCCAAAGTAATAAAGAAGATGCTTCCTGTATATTACTTTGAAGTAGATAATGAAGACTTATTTAAGCGTAAGATTTTAAACGCTCATTATAACGGGAACTATGGTGATTCTTATGGTAGTTTTATCGCTAAAAATATTTCCTTGACTGATTTTATGAAAAATCTATCTATTATGATGAATTTGGATCTACCGACTTTTAATCATACTGGTTTAAATCCGAAGATTAATGTAGAATTTGTTGCAAATAGATTAGACGGAGATGATCTACAGAAAAAACTTAGTAATTATGGTTTAAAGTTAGTGAAGGGTGTTAAGGAGCTAGAAGTAATAGAGTTGAATCAAAACTAAGTTAGAATAGAAATATGCTGGCAAATAATTGCCAGCATATTTTTTAAGGTTTTTTTAGTGGTACGTTACATGCAATATCGCTAAACAATTGCTTGCCATTATCGATCCCTGAAACTGTACCTAAACATGGATGTGCTGTTCCTGAACAATCCGGTACATCAGGAGCAGTTGTACATCCTAAAAGGTCGTCGATGTAATAGTACTGAACGAATTTTTTCGTTTTGACTGTCGCAAATGCACTTAATCCAGCCAATAAGACTACGCAGAGGCCGATTAACATTTTTGGTTTCTTCATGATGTTGATGTTTTTAAATGATTAATTGTTGTTTACCTTAACATGCTAAGGTTTATTATTGCGCAAAGAGTTGATTCGATTAAATCTTCGTTAAAGGTGTAAAGCAGAAACTATCATTATACAATTGTCTTCCTAAATCTACGGTCTGTGTACCTAAACATGGATTAGAACCTGGTGAGCAGACAATGGGTTCTGTAACTGATAAACAATTAAATGAGTTATCTATATACCAGTAGCTAGAAAAATTTTGATTCTTTACAGTAGCAAATGCACTGATACCAGCAATTAAGGCAATGATGAGGCCCAATAGAAATTTTTTGTTTTTCATCGTGTTCGTTTTTAAAGGTGATAGAAATGATTGTCTAATAGCCATTCGCGTTATGGCTGTTTATTGCGCAAAGAGTTATCGAAAAACTAGTGCTTTGTCAATGGAGTAAAACAAATGCTATCGCTATAAAGTTGTTTTCCTAAATCAACACCTGGTATTGTACCTAAACATGGATTTGGACCAGGTACACAAAGAAACGGTTCTGAAACAGGGGTGCAAACACCAATATTATCTATATAAAAAACAGTTACTCTGCTATAACCGTTTGTCGTTGCAAAAGCAGCTATACTCGTAATTACTGCGACACCTAATCCGATGGGAATTTTTAAGCATTTCATAATTTATGCGTTTTTAAAGATGATAGAAAAATTATTGCGCAAAGCGCTTACTGGTCTTGGATCGTTGCAACCAGATGCCGGATGCGGCTAATACCGTGTAAAAGATGTTAAATATAAAATGCTGTGGCCATGTTAATTCCCTAATCAATCCCCCACATGTACAAGGCTTATCTTTGTTCGGAACAAAACCAAGTATCGCACCTACATAAATAGTAAACAATATCATTAATATGGTGGCTCCATATAATCCGTATAGCCTGGTCCGTTCAAAGAGCAATAGTGCGGCTATACTGAGTTCTGTTACAGGCAGTGTTAAAGACAATAGAGAGGCATAAGGTGCAATAAACGGCGAACGGTTCAAGTCGTACACATAGATATTGTACATAAACAACTTACTGAGTGCTGCATATACAAACAGCAGGATAATAGCGTAACTGATCACATCTATAGTTATGTCCTTTTTCATACGATTCAATTAATAGCTTTTATGGCGTTTATTAATACCTGGATGTTAGGTTCACCTCTAAATACACCAACAGTTTCTTTATTCTTGTTATATAGTGCTATTAAGGGGGTGGCATACGTTTGAAAGTGTTTGGGTAGAAAATGCGTATAGTCTTGCCCGACGGTTACATTAGGGTATTTATCCAGCTTATAATAATCTCTAAATAGTGTTACCTGTGAGAACTTTTCTATGCTGAGAAAATAGAAGCGCACGTTCTTTACTTTTTCCATATTCTGCAATAGACTATCTGTAGTTTGTTGGCAATCCCTGCAATCTGAACCAAAGTGTATGATCACTATGGGTTTATCTTCTGGAATATCCTTAGTATTGGCAATGGTAATACTGTCTATGGCTCTATAATCAAAAGTTGGTAACCTGGCTAATGGATCTGTTTTACAGGCAGAGGCAAACAACAGGCACACCAGTGCTGTGGGTATATGGCATTTCATAAAAAAGATTAATGATAACGTGAACTACGGCGTTGCGATTCTTCCTAATTTGTGCGACTACATTTACTGTTTCTGTGATGCAAGGTATATCATAGTACTTTATCTCCAAACTATTTATAGGAACCGAAACCGCGCCGGGTGCTGCTTTTTTGCAGCATGGGTCCGCTTGCTAAAACTGGTACGGTAGTTTTGCTTTATTAAACTTTCTTTTTTGGTGATTGTCCGTAAATTTTCCGGTAAGCTCTGGCAAAACTGCCGGTGGTTTTGTAGTGGAGTTCGTGTTGTATGTTCTTTATCTGCACGCCGCTTTCGATTTGGCGTTTGGCGTATTCCATACATTTTTGCAATCTGTATCTGTAAATGGTGTAACCGTATTGTGCCTTAAAGCCTTTAGTGATCGTGGTTTCGGAGAGGTGATAGCGGCGTACCAATTCTACGATAAGTATATGGTTTTTAAAATTGGCAGTAATGTCCTGGCAAATGTTACGGATGATTTCTATTTCATGTGGTGAAAGATTCATGCCAGCAGAATTAAGGTAGGGTGTTTAAAATGAAATTTTAATTCGCCGAAATTAAATGAAATTTTTTTGATTGGGAATAAAAACAAAAATGACGTTTAAATGTTGGTACACTTATTTAGATTTAATT
>NZ_QAIL01000276.1 GCF_003061025.1 Pedobacter sp. HMWF019
CATAAATAATGAAAAATAACGTCCCTAAATATCAGGGACGTTATTATACCTAATATAGGAAAGAATGTATATGATTAACAATCATTCTTATGTATTCTTTCCTAAGATTTTAAGCTTCTTCTTCTTCGGTCACTTTGTTTGCTCTCAATTTCTCCTGCAGTGTTTGAAAAATCACAAACAAAGAAGGGACAACGAACACGCCAAGCAATGTACCAAACAGCATTCCACCAATAGCACCTGTACCTATTGAACGATTACCATTAGCGCCTACCCCGCTGGAAAACATTAACGGCATTAAACCGAATATAAATGCAAAAGAGGTCATCAGAATAGGTCTTAGACGAGCTTTGGCGCCTTCTATCGCTGAATCTAATATGCTCATCCCCTTTTCTCTTCTTTCAATAGCGAATGTAATCATCAAGATTGCATTTTTAGCCAGAAGACCGATCAGCATAATTAAAGAAATTTGCATATAGATATTATTGTCCAGGCCAAAAAATTTCGCAAATACAAATACCCCGGATAAACCTACAGGTAAGGAAAATAGTACTGCGAGTGGAAGCAAATAACTTTCATACTGGGCACTTAACAATAGATAAACGAATGCGAGACATAGAATGAATATATAGAGCGTCTGTGAACCGGCATTTTGTTCTTCCCGGCTAATGCCTGAATATTCGAAGCCATAGCCTGCAGGTAAATACTTATCTGCTGTCCTTTGAATGGCTTGCAGCGCCTGTCCTGTGCTGTAGTTGTCATTTGGTGACCCACTTACAGACATAGAACTATATAGGTTAAACCGGGTTACATTTTCTGGCCCGTAAACTCTTTTGAGGGTAATGAATTCAGTAATTGGTGTCATCAAGCCACTGCTGGTTTTAATTCCAATCCGGTTAAGACCTTGGGGATTTGCCCTGTAATTTGTATCTGCCTGGATAATCACCCTATATTGCTGGCCAAATTCATTAAAGTTGGAAGTATATGAACTGCCATAAAAAGCCTGCATAGCACCCAATACATCTGAAACAGAAACCCCTGCATCTTTGCATTTCGCCACATTCACACTCATTTGATATTGAGGGAAATTAGGGTTAAATGAAGTTGAAGCGTATTGAATTTCTGGTTGATTGTTTAACTGGGCTAAAAACTCTTTTGCTACGCCGTAAAACTGATCTGTGGTATGGCCTCCCTGGTCTTCCAGCTGAAAAGTAAAACCACCACTCGTTCCAAAACCCGTTATCGTTGGCTGTGACATGAATAAAATACTGGCTTCTTTTATGTTTGCGGTCTTCTTTGTAAGCTCTTTAATAACAGCATTATTACTCATCTTTGGCCGCTGGTCCCAGGGTTTAAGTCTGAGGATCACCATACCATAGGAACTGCCACTTCCACCTATGAAATTCTGTCCCATGGTACGCATGGTATTTTGTACTTCAGGAATTGTTCTGGAAATAGAATCTACTTTGATTGCTACAGTCTTAACCCTATCCATAGTGGATCCTGGGGGGAGCGTAATGTTGACAAAGATAGTCCCCATATCCTCACTAGGCACAAAGCTTGAAGGCGTAGATTTCATTAAGGTATAAAAAGCGGTAATAAATAGACCTATGGCTACAACAACAATCCATTTTTTTGCCATAAGGAATTTTACAGCACGGGCGTATTTGCTGGTAAGTCCATCATAAGCAGCGTTGAAACTAACACCGAACCGATGCATGAGTGTTTTATTTTCCTGTTCCTTAATGTGCGAAGGAGGCTTTAAAAATAGAGCAGCCAATGCCGGACAAAGTGTAAGTGCATTTATGGCCGATATGACAATAGCAATAGCCAGGGTAATCCCGAATTGTTTATAAAAGACACCAGCTGATCCACTTATAAAAGTAACCGGAACAAATACTGCAGCCATGATTAAAGTAATAGATACAATTGCTCCTGAAATTTCACTCATGGCATCAATTGCAGCTTTTCTTGGCGATTTATAACCGCTTTCTAATTTAGCGTGCACAGCTTCTACAACTACAATCGCATCATCCACAACAATACCAATGGCGAGCACCAGTGCAAATAAAGTGAGTAGATTAATACTGAACCCAAAGAGATATAGGAAGAAGAATGTCCCTGTGATGGCTACCGGAACAGAAATTCCGTGGATAATGGTCGATCTAAAATCCTGAAGGAAGATAAAGATCACCAAAAACACCAACAGAAAACATTCAATAAGTGTATGGACCACTTTATCAATTGACGCATTCAAAAACTGATTGACATCAACCAGGTAAAGTGATTTGATGCCCGCAGGAAAAGATTTCTGGGCCTTTTCGAGGACTAATTTGGATTTATTGATAACGTCTCTTGCATTGCTGCCCGGTGTCTGGCTAATCGATATGCCTACAGATTGCTTTCCATCGGTAGCAGTGGAACCTGTGTAGGTTTGTGCTCCGAGTTCTATCCTGGCCAGATCTTTTAGCCTTAAGTATTGTCCTTTTGTTGTGGATTTAACAATAATGTTTCCAAATTCTTCAGGAGATTGAAGACGACCGGTGTAGGTAATGACGTATTGAAAAGTCTGTTGATCATTTTCTCCAAAATAACCTGGTGCGGCATCTTGGTTTTGCTCATTTATGGCATTGGATATATCAGTGGCTGTAACCCCATATATCTGCATCACATCAGGCTTTAACCAAATCCGCATAGAATAGGTCATTGCAGAACCGAAAACACTTGCCGCCCCTACTCCATTTACACGTTGCAATTGGGGGATAATATTAATCGCCGCATAGTTCTGAAGGAAAGTTTGATCATAGGCAGGATTGTCGCTGTAGAGAGACATGATCAGCAAGTTGCTGCTCTGCTGTTTACGGACGGTAACACCAGCTTTAATAACGTCTTGTGGTAACAAACTGGTTGCCGCCGACACCCTGTTCTGTACATCAACGGCAGCTTGATCCGGATTTGTGCCGACTCCGAAGAAAACACTAATAGATGCTGTACCCGTATTTGTGGCAGAAGAGGTAATATAGGTCATCCCTTCTACCCCATTAATTTGCTGTTCCAATGGAACGATTACGCTCTTTAATACTACATCTGCATTTGCTCCGGCATAAGTTGCTGAGACTTGGACTGTGGGAGGAGAAATATCGGGGTATTGCGCAATAGGCAACTTCACCAGACCTAATATGCCCAATAATACAATGAGCACTGAAATAACGGTACTTAGTACCGGCCTCTCTATAAACTTTCTGAGCATAGAATAAATATAAACATAATCCTTTGTCGATTTATTTTTTTACGTGCAAAAAGAGCGCCCGAAAATGTGCTAACTCCGGTGTGTAACAATAGTTTTTCAAAGCAAGAGTATTATCGAACTGATTTTAACTCAAGGACTATTCTATTATAGAAATATTTATCTTTATCCGTCACATAAGCTATACAATTCAAAATGCCTCAAAATCTGAATGCAAAGCCTCATCTTCAATATTTAAAAGATGGTGGTGAGATGGGAAGACTCACCAGAGCGTATAACTGGTCTGAAACAATTTTGGGCGATCCAAAAAACTGGTCTCTAAGTTTGTTGACCACAATAGGTATTATGCTGAAGTCAAAATTTCCTATGTTTTTATGGTGGGGTAACGAATTGATCCAGTTTTATAACGATGCTTACCGACCAAGTCTGGGTAACGAAGGAAAACATCCATCAGCTTTAGGACAACATGGAGCAGACTGCTGGCCAGAAATTTGGCCAGTAATTAAGCCAATGATTGACCAGGTGATGCAGGGAGGTCCATCTACCTGGAGCGAGGATCAGCTGATACCTATTTATCGTAATAATCGGCTGGAAGATGTATACTGGACCTTTAGTTATAGTAAAGTAGATGATGATTCTGGCAGACCTGGTGGTGTTTTGGTTATCTGTTCAGAAACAACTGAAAAAGTAATTAATGTCCAAAAAATCGAGAATACCCTAAAAGAGCAGGAACGTTCGAGAAAGAAGACCGAAAAGGCAGAAAGTATGTTAAGGTTTTCTATTGAGGCGGCTAATGCAGGTACATGGAATATGGACAAAAACAGCAAACAATTCATTGCCTCAGATAGAATGAAGGAGTTGTATGGCTATCGTTTGAGCGATGTTATGACTGCTGAAGATGCCATTTCAAATATCGCTGAAGAATACAGGGGAAAAGTTAGGGATATGCTCCAGGGCACGCTTACCAGAAATGAGTATTTTAATGTTGAATATCCAGTCTATGGACGTTATGATCAGAAAAATCGCTGGCTACGGGTTTTTGGTCGTCTATATCCAGATTCAAATGGAAATTTGAATCATTTTTCAGGTCTTCTGATCGAAATTACTGAACAAAAGTTAGATGAACTTCGTAAAAATGATTTTATTGGAATGGTTAGCCATGAACTTAAAACACCATTAACTTCCCTCACTGGTTACGTTCAATTATTAAAAGCTAAACTAATACAAACCGAAGATACGTTCGTAATCAATACCATGGAACGAGCACTTGGGCAGGTAAAAAAGATGAACACGCTGATCAATGGATTTTTGAATATTTCTCGTCTGGAGTCTGGGAAAATCCAACTCCATAAAGACAATTTTCAGCTGGATACGCTGATCCGAGATATTGTGGAAGAGACCGTGCATGTTGATGACGGACATATTTTGTCTCTTTCCAATTGCCAGCCCGTAACTATATATGCGGATCGGGATAAAATAGGATCGGTAATTTCGAATCTACTCAGTAACGCCGTAAAATACTCTCCTAAGGGAAAACACATTGAAATTAATTGCGAAATTAAACATGCTGAAGTACAGGTTAGTATAAAAGATGAAGGCATAGGCATACAACAAACTGATGTAGATAAATTATTTCAACGGTTTTATCGGGTGGAAAGTAACCATACACAGAATATTTCCGGTTTTGGAATTGGTTTGTATTTGAGTGCAGAAATTGTTGAACGACATAGTGGTAAAATATGGGTGGAAAGTAAAAGTGGCGAGGGCTCAACATTTTTCTTTACACTACCATTAACTATCCAATAGCGACTATGGAGAATTATAGTGTTATCATCTTTATTCTTGCCATGATGATTGGACTTTCGGCTATCGCCGATAAAATCCGTATTCCATACCCTATCCTGTTGATCAGTGCAGGAATTGGAATTGGATTTATTCCTAACCTTCCTGAGGTTTCTTTAAGACCAGATGTTGTATTTCTTATTTTCCTTCCCCCAATGCTTTATGATGCGGCTTTCAATATCTCTCCGCAACAATTTAAAACCAATTTCAATACGATTAGTACATTGGCCATCGGGCTTGTTTTTTTATCTGCGGTGGGTATCGCTTATATAGCGCATTTATTTATCCCGGAAATGACCTGGCCTTTAGCCTTTGTACTTGGAGCGATTTTGTCTGCGACAGATGCAGTTGCTGCTATGAGTATTACTAAGGGCTTGGGTATTCCTCATAAAACGCTTACTATACTTGAAGGAGAAAGCTTAATCAATGATGCCTCAGCTCTGGTTGCTTATCGCTTTGCTGTTGCAGCCGTAACGGGAACTTCCTTCATATTCTGGCAAGCATCATTACAGTTTTTGTTCCTGTTGGGGGGTGGTTTATTGGTGGGGCTGGTTATGGTCAAATTACTATCGGTTGTTTTGAAAATGACGAAAGACAATCACCTTGTCGTTATTAGCTTTATGTTATTAATGCCTTTTGTGACCTATCTGATTGCTGAAGAGATCAAAGTGTCTGGTGTAATTGCGGTGGTTGTTCTTGGCTTAGGTATCTCCAAACTCAGCCGTTCTGTATTTCCTGAAAATCTTAAACAGACCTCCAAAAATATCTGGGATATTATAGTGTTTCTTTTGAACGGTCTTGTTTTTATATTAATAGGTTTAATATTTCCCTATCTGTACAAACATATTGACCATCAACTGATCCTTCCTTATGTTGGCTATGCCTTCATTATCACAATAGTGGCACTTTTACTGAGAATGGGGCGTATCTTCCTTCAGCAGTGGAATCTGAAGAAAGGTTTTTTACACCCCAAAACCCGGATTAAAGAAGAAGCACTGCTAGACTTTAAAAATAGTTTGATTATAGGCTGGTCTGGGATGCGTGGAATCGTTTCACTTGCCATTGCGCTCGGTTTACCATTAGCGCTTAATGATGGTACTCCATTTCCGCAAAGGGAAGCCATTATTTTTCTGTCTATTCTGGTAGTACTTTTTACTTTAATTGGACAGGGTATCTCCCTGCCCTGGATTGTAAGAGCTTTAAAAATAGATAAAAAGAAAGCTTAAATTTTCTTGAGCTATTTAATGCTTCCTTAATCCCCAATCATTTTAATTCAAAAGCGACTTATGTTGTAGTAAATAATGTAAAGCTTCTTCTACCGCTTGCTGAGGATTAACCGGGTTAAACCCCAGTTCATTACGTGCTTTCGAAATGTCGAAATTTTGCAGTAATCCAGAAAACATAGCAATGTCTTTTCTGGTTAATAACGGTGCTTTATTTCCCCATTTTCCTAAAAGTTCCATTAGCCAGGCTATGGCAAATAAAACTGGTTTTGGTACCGTACCGGGCACCTTTAATTTTAATTCCGGATGTAAGTTCTTTGCCAGTGCTGTGGTATCTGTTATGGTCATGCACTTCTCATTGGCTAAAATGTAACGCTCCCCATTTCTTCCCCTTATAGCCGCTAAGTAACATCCCTCGGCTACATCATTAACATCTATCCAGTTCATGGTTATTTTGGTGTCAACCGGGATCTGTTTATTCAAGATCAGTTTTAAGACGCCATAGGAAACATTTAATGGTAAAGACGCTACTCCTCCAATCATTGCGGATGGCATAACGACAACCAATTCAATGCCGAACTGTCTGGCTAGTTCTAATGCCAGCTGTTCACCATCATTTTTTGAATTGTAATACATGTCTCTCCGATCGTTATTATAACCACTGCTCTCCTTTGCCGGTAAACTGGTGTAATCTAATGCTGCAATAGAACTGACATAGACAATTCTTTTTACTCCCGCTTCAGCGGCAGCCTCCATTGTATTTCTTGTGCCCTGTAGGTTTACATCGTATATTTCCTTTTGAGGATCTTTTGCCCATAGTTTAAATGATGCCCCAACTGCATAGAAGGTTTCTACTCCTTGCAGCGCTCTTACAAAAGATGCCTTGTCAGTGATATCAGCTTCAACAACTTCACAGTCCAATCCATGAAATGGAATTTTATTGCTAATATTTCTTACGCTTGCTCTAACTGGGATGCCCTTTTTAAGCAGTAGTCTGACCAGGTTATTTCCCAAATGTCCATTGGCTCCTGAAACCAATGCTAAATTTTTCTGTGCCATAATTTTATATTTAAATCACAACACAAAATTCAACAGTAGAAATTTGTTTATACTTGACTTTTGTTAGTTAATACTATTAGTTTGCTACTTTTCTGCGTATGCGACTTAGGCTTTCTGGTTTCATCCCTAAAAAAGATGCAATGTAAGCTACAGGTACATTATGTAAGATGTCTGGAAAATTGACCATCAGTTTCCTGTAACGTTGTTCTGCTGTTAGTGTGGCTAATTCCTTAGAGCGATTTTCATTGTACTCAATAGATTGCTGGAAGATTGAAATACTAAAATCCTTCATTGCTGTACTTTTTAGCGTAAGCCTGTCAAGATTTTTTTTGGTTATTCTTAGTAACTCAGATTCTGTAATGCTTTCCAGGTTTTCCGTGGATTTCTTTTGATTGATAAAACTGCTGTAAGAAGTGATGAAGCCGGGTGGGCAATTGATATGTGAGGTAATTTCATCTCCATGATCATTATAATGGAACAATCTCAGATAACCAGAAATAATGTAATAGATGTATTTTGGTACTACTTCCTGTTCTTCAATTATTCTGTTTTTAGGGAACAAAACAGGTTCAAAAGAATCGTCAATAAGGCGTACATCATCCTCCGTGAGGTTTACTCTGGTTTTTATAAATGCCAGAAGCTTGTTGATCGGACTTTCTTCAGCCATATTTTATTTCTGATATTCTGTTTTGGGATAAAATAACTTGAAGGCATTGTATACCGCCTGATGTATTACAGTCGAATGGATTTCCTGAGGCAAATAGTCAAAAAATATAGAGGTGTTTTTTCCTGCGACTTTTTGAACTGCTTTACTAAATTGCAGCGCATCATTATACATAACTACATCTTCGTCTTTGTTGCAGGCAGCGATATAGACCATATGTCTGGAGTCTTGATCTTTAGCCGATTTCAGTTTTGTTATTAAGACTTCATTTCCCCACCACAAGCTTGGGGCTATAATCATATAGTTATTAAATAAGGTTCTATGATTGGTATAGATTTCGGACGCCAAGAGACCCGCTAAGGATTCGCCAATTATGGTGTTGAAATGGCTTGTCTTATAATTTTTGTCTATAAAAGGCTGCAGTTCTTTCTCCAAAAAACTGATGTATTTAAAAGAGCCTCCGTATTGCGGGTACTGTTCTTTTTTAAAGCCCATTTTTTCTAGAAAATTGAGGTTAGGCACTGGAAAGGTAAAATCTCTTCTGCGGTTGGTGTTCTCTATTCCTACAACTATAGATTTTGGAGATCGGTTTACCCAAGGCTGGGTATTGTACCTCACTATTCCTGTGATGTGAATGAAATCTTCTTCCAGACCGCCATCAAGTATGTAAATTACCGGGTATTTAATTGTATCCGTTTCTTTATAGTCCTCTGGCAGGTAGATGTTAATTTTGCGGGTTTCACCCAATTCTTTGGATTCTAACAGCGTGGTAACACCAATAGTTAAAGGTTGAGTCTTCTCCTGGGCATAAATAGTGCTGGAGATAAAAAATAGAAATAGGGTTTGTAGTACTCGTCTTTTCATAGTTCGATTGCTGTAAAGCTATAAAAAAGATCTTAGCCATTAATAAAAACGGGCAGATGAAATCATCTGCCCGTTCAATTGAGTTAAATAAAAGACTAAATAGATAGCTTCTTCAAATCAAATTTCATTGTCTTTTGCTTTCTGATCACTTCAATGACTATAGCGTTTTTGGCCAAACCTCTTAATTCCTGTGTAATCTGATCAACAGATGTTGGCTTAATCTTGTTAATGAAGTATAATTCATCTCCTGTTCTTAACCCAGCCTGATAGGCTGTTCCCTTCTCGTCTACATGTTTTAGTATATATTTATTGCCCTCTTGTTTAAATCCAAGGCCCAAAATATACAGAGGAACCAAAGGAGTAGAAAATGTTTTATTTGGTTTTAATTCGATATAGTTCAAATTGTAATTGAATAACAAGTTAAATCTGCCAATTAATGACATGCCTAATAAACCATGTTGAGTGAAACCATAAGCGGGCTGCTCAGCAGGCAAATCTAAAGCTATACTGGGATTGGATAATGGCATACCAGCAATTTCAATCTCATCAATTAACCCTATTTCGGATTTACTGATCTGACTGTTTAAATCCATTGAAGCTGAGGTGCTTTTATATTTCAATTTATCTACTAGTCCATGCGTATAGGCATTTAGAAAATAGTTACCATAGATAGAACCTCCGGCACCAGTATCAAAAGTTAATTTGGTTGGATAATCTACTCCATCTACTTTCAATTTCACATTCACTTTGGGAATGTTATTGGTTAATTGTATGGGCAATATGTTTTTCCCTATAGGTTCAAAGTAACCAAAATTGTAAATACTCATTTCACGATCATCCAGATTTACAGCAATCTGGTAATCTTTTAAAAGATCAAATCCAATGATTCCATCCAATTGATGTCCAACTGCTGCTTGTAAATTGCTTAAATTTGCAACAACAACTTGTTTCCCTCTCACTTTTACGTCTGCAATGTTTAACCCGAGCGTATCAATCGTCTTAAACTGGCCAGCGTTACCTGCCGTTTTGATATCAATTGCTTTCTGATTGACTTTGAGATTTAAGCTAGTGGCCAAACCTTCACTTAAGGTGGTTGCTCCTGCGCCGCTATCAAACAAGAAGTTGTATCTTTTGTCACTGCCTGTAATAGATACTTCAACAAACATTAGGCCTGAGGAACGGGTAAGGGCCGTTTTTGCGAGTAGTTTTGCAGGTTGGAGCTCCTGGAATACAGGATCTTGTAAACCCATTAATTGCTCAAAATGACCAATCCGTTCAAAAGCTAAAAAATTATTCATCCTAAGCCAGGACTGCATTTTTGGGCCAGTTTTGGGAACGGCCACCATCTTAGCATAAATTTTATCGTTCTTTTTTACAATCGGCTCAAAATAAACCGTATCCAGAACTACCGGGTTAATGAGTTGTGGTAAAACATTGGTCAGGTCCCTGTCCCGGTATTCCGCAACGTGGAAGGTTTCATCCAAGACATCTGAAATGCTCTTGATGTTGTGTTTTTTTAAATTTTGTCCAAAAAGGTTCAATGCATATCTGATCTGTACGTCGGTGGGTTGCTGTTGGGCAAAGCCATATTGTACAAATAGTAAGAATCCTATAAATAATATCTTCTTCATCCTGATTATTTGGTTTGTTTAGATAATTCCCCAGCCAGTTTTAATGCTTCATAAGCATTTACAATTCCACCTGAAATAGAAATGTTCTGTAATTTTTGTTTATCCTGCCACTCTTCCGGAACCTTGGTTACAGTTTGCATGAGTATATTTTTAACCTCTGGCGCGGATAGTTTTGGATAGTACGAACGGATCAAGGCAGCAATACCGCAAACTACAGGAGAAGCTACACTGGTACCGTGCATGCCAGAATACTTTCCACCCACCATGGTAGAATATAGATCAAAACCGGGTGCAAAGAGATCAACAGAGTTCTTTCCAAAATTGGAAAATCCCATAATCTCACCAAATGGACTGGTAGCGCCAACCGTAATTACATTCTCCGCCTTTTTACCACTGTTATAAAACTGCGAGGGATAAAAAACATACTGATCTGTGTTCTCTGTGAAATTTCCAGCACCACGCACAATTAAAACATCTTTCTTTTCTGCATATCGAATGGCCTCATCCACCAATTCCTTATGTGGTGAAAGTCGTTTTCCAAAGCTCATGTTGATCAATTGTGCTCCATTGTCTACTGCATAACGGATGGCTTTGGCTACATCTTCATCATACTCATCACCCTGGGGAACGACTACCCGGATTGGCATGATTTCTACGTGATCTGCAATTCCTTCAACTCCAATAGTATTGGTCCTGTCGGCCCCGATAATCCCTGCTACATGTGTACCATGGTCTGAATTTTTGAAACTAAGCTGGTTATTGCCCCAGTTTTGCCCTGGTTTTAGTCCGGCCATCACCACTGCGCGTCCATCTTTTGAAGAGCTAACCAATTGCTGCTGATAATTGTTGATGGAATTACTAACCATAAAGGGACCTAATTTGTAGGTGATGTTTACAGGCAGATCATTACTGTATTTGTTGCCCTGAGCCCTCATTTTCAAAAGCTCATATAGTAAAATCATTTCTTTGTCTTCAGCAAATTCAGGTTTCGTGTCGTATAACGCCTGAATCGTTATTACTTTATTAGGATATACTTTTCTTAGATAGCGATCGATTGAATCGATATTTGCTGCCATTTTAGTCACTAATTCTGTATTCCTTTTTGCCTGAGCCAAGGCAGATTTGCGCTTTACCAGATTAAAATATTTCAGGTCGGCTGCATTCAGTTTTGTCGTATCTCTATGCTCATATAGTTTACTCAAACGGACATATTCACGGTCATCTTCGCTGGTGGCAAATTCTATATTCGTTTTCCCATCTGCAGATCCTAAAAAGTTCCAGCCATGAACATCATCTACATAACCATTATGATCATCGTCAATTCCATTACCTGGAATCTCTTTGGTATTGGTCCAGATCACCGATTTTAGATCTTCATGCGCTATGTCTACTCCAGCATCAATGACAGCTACAATTACTTTCTTACCCTGCTTACCTTTTAGTAATTCTGAATAAGCCTTGTTAACTCCGGTTCCATATACCCCGTCCGTTTCAAAAGAAAGCAAGTGCCAGTTTTGTGGGTGGTGTTCAAAGAGCGCTTTTTTTTCTTTTGCTGTAAAGCCAGTTTTTTGCTGCGCATTTAAACAAAGCGGTAGCAACAAGACCCATAAAGGTCTTAACAATTTGTTCATTTTAATGATGGTTTAGTTTGTAATAATTGTGCGTCTATTTAGATTTTAATGCAGTTTCAATCAACGCTTCATAAGCTGGTTCTGAGGCCTGGACCGCATGGTCTTCTATTATTTTTCCCTCGCGGTCTATCAGGATATATCTTGGAATACCCGTGATGTTGTAGGCTTTTTCAAAGGAGTATGAACGTTTATCCCCAGCATGCAAATCTACTCCATTCATATTCTTGGATTGTAGAAAATTGAGCCATTTGTCCTTTGAAGCCTCGTTGTCAATAGAAATAGACATAAACACTACGTTCGGATTGTCTTTGTATTTTTCCCGGAGGTTTAAAAAGTAAGGAAGGGAGTGCATACATGGGATACACCAGGTTGCCCAGACATCAATGGCTAAAATTTTACCCGAAAAGTCATGAAGGTTTACCAATTTTCCTGTTGCATCGGGTATGGCGAAATCTGGTGCTTTTGAATTCTTTGAAACTTTACTGTAATTATCCCTCAAACTACTTAGATTTTTTTTAACCTCTGGATCTGTAACTTTACTGAGTGCGGAGGCCATAATTTTATCCAATTCGGGATTCCAACCTTTTATAGATAAATGGTAAACGATGCTTTGGTTCAGTTCTTCGTTGATTACCCTTTCATTGTTTACATTTTTAAGCAGATACCGCATTCTGCCAAGGGAGGCATTGTCTGTCAAGTCCTCATCTTTTACATTTGCACCCTCGCTTAATTTCAAAAACATATAGTAATTGGCAACCAGAGCTCTTATTCCGATAGGTTTGAAAGAATTGATACTAGGATTGTTCAATGAAATTTTGGATGCTACATCGAAAAAGCTTTTATCCAATTTTTCTGCTGGATGGGTTCTCAGATATTGCAGTTTAGACTCCAGACAACGTATATTGTTGTAGTATTTAGCCATGTTATTTAAACCTGGATCTTTGGAATCTTCAATCAATTTATTTCCAATACGGTATTGATTATTGATGGTTGCAACAGTTTGTTGTCCAGTGTTTTTCCCAAAGGAACTCCAGCTGGTATTGATTTGATTGATCAATAGATTGTTGATAGATGGTTTTCCAGCCATCTTTACCTCATTTTCTGTTACTAAGGCTGGAGTTGCAGCGGTTTGTGTTGTTGGACCTCCTATAACAAAGGCTGAATTTCCCTTTTCAGGCAAAATGATTTCAAGGTCATCGTTTGGCCTAACGTAAACTGGAAAATTATCTATCCAATAAATCAGAACTTCATTGTTGGGGAATTCTAAATTGAATTCCCCTTTTTCATTAAATTTCAATGATTTGAACAATACCCTGCCTTTGGCAGTATATGCTTCTACAAAAAAACCAGACGATTTTTCCGTTGCCCCTATCCTGCTTCCCTTAATCTTCGCAGAATATGCAGCAGGGATTGCAAACAATATTGCAGTTAGTAAAACTAAGATCCTTATTCTCATATCTAGTTAATTACGCCGGCATTCCCTATCGCCTGCAAGTCTATATTGTATTTCGTTTTGTAATAGTTGATAATGATGTTGTATTTCTTTTTAACCAATCCATTCACATCATTTGATGGGCTTAATATACTGGCATCAAGTTCTGCTTTCGTTTTTGAGGTAATAGCAGAGATATAAGACATAAAATCTTTTGTCGGCCTGTTATCTTGGTACATAATGATATAAGATAAGATGCCGTATAGATACATATTGGTTGGAAGTACACCCGTTTGAGTATAATTAGTAACTGTTAAGAAGTCTGCTGGTACATCCAATTTGCCACGGTTATAAATGGAGTTAAAGAACTCTGTATGTAAATTATTTACATAAGTTTTCTTTTGCGCATCGGTCATTGCATCAAAGCTAGCTGAAAAATTACTCAGCGTCATTTGATTATAGTTGGATAACACCATGTACGTTGTGGTTGGAGTTGATTTTAACCTTAGATTCTGACCTAATAAGACCTTAAATGGAAGGTTCGCTTTCAAAAAAGCATCAGGATAATAGTTTAACCAATTTTTTTGCACAAAAGTTAAAACTTTACCTACATAAGCTTCATCAGCAATATCTGCTAAATAAATTTCGTTAAATCCACCCGAAACATATACCGGATTTGCAGCAAAATCAACAGGACTAAATTTGTAAAGGAAAAAGGAACCATATTTCTTATTTAGCTCTACCAAAGTCGGATCGTAATCGTGATTGCCTTGTGGTAATTGGTATTGCGCCTTAATTTTAGAAGGAATTAAATCATCTTCTTTTTTCTTGCATCCCATTATTGCGACGCTTAGTGTTGTAATAAGAATTAAATATTTTAAAGCTTTCATCTTTTATTTGAATTTAGCATTATGGATTTTGAATCAGGTTTGGATTGCGCTTTAGTGCTTCAGTAGGAATATCCAATGTAAACCGGCTATCATCTTGACTAAGTGTAACGGTTTGTGGCGAACCTGTAACGAGTTGTATAGTATGTGTTAAAGGTTCCATTCCCCAACGGCGTAAGTCAAACCAGCGATGGTCTTCCAGGCACAATTCTCGTCTTCTTTCGGCTTTATAATAGGTGTATAAAGCTTGCGGATCCGTAATGTTAATTGGTACATATGCAGCAGTTTTAATTCTATTGGAGCGTAAAAGATTAATATCGGCCAAAGCTCTAGACACCGCTGAAGCATCGCCAGCAATTGCTTTTTGGATGTTTGCCTCTGCACGGTTTAAGTAGGCCTCGGCTGTTCTGAAAGCTTTCCCATTGCTTGCTGAAGCCAGAGCCGCATTATATTTTCCAGAACTAGCTTTATAGGTTACTGTTGATGTAGCAGTAAAATAACCCGCATTTCTAAAACTATAGGTTAATCGCAGATCATCCGTTTCATAGGTACTTATAAAAGCATCTGAAATAGAGAATGCAGCTTTAGCCGCAAATCCGGCAGCATAGCCAAATGGCATAACACTGAGTTCTGAATAGCTTCCGTATCCCCAGATCACTTCGGGAGAACTTATAGGATACGAGATTGGAAACGTTGCAGGAATTGTAGTGGATACAATTGAATTGTATTGCTGCAGCGTAGATTTTTTCTGTATCGTGGCCTCTGAATATTTTAAACTTTCATCCCAGTTGCCCATATACAAATAAAGTCTGGACAGCAGAAGTTTTGCAGCTGAGCCTGTAAATTTATAGGCCGTATTATTCGTGCCATTAGCATCCAATAAGGGAACTGACGTCAATAAATCCTTTTCTATCTGTGCATATACTGCTTTAACAGTTGATCTTGCAATAGGTGCATCCGACACTTCGGCGGTTAAAATAAGAGGAACACCTAAATCTGTTTCAGGATTCGAAGTTGCACCGGTATATGGTTTTCCAAAAAGATTAACCAACATAAAATAGTAGTATGATCTTAATGCCAAAGCCTGCCCCCGTAGATTTTCTTTTTCCGACTGGGTTCCTTCTACCTGATCTACATAATCTAAAATAACGTTACATCCTTTGATTCTTGCATAATAATTAAACCAGGTATTATTACCCGTTGGTGCAACTTCGATGAGCTTATCAATCATATTGCGCTGCCAGGTAAATACAGGGGCGTATTTATTCAAGCCTGCGACGATAAGCGTATTGGAATTATAATCGGATTGAATATCATCCGTTAATAAATCCAGATAATCATTAAGTGGTGTAGCTGGAGATAAAGCGTATGCCTCACCAGACATCAACTGGTTTAAGGCCGCTGTTGTTGTAGGGCGAACTAAATCCTGACTGCTTTCTTCTAAGAAGCCTTTTTTACAGGATGTAACACTTATTGTTAAACAGATAAGCGTAAGTATATTAAAATATTTTTTCATGATCTGCTTATTATAAACCAACATTAAGTGTTAAAGAATAGGTGCGGGGAATGGGCAAGCTATTGCCGTTTACTTCTGGATCCTGACCATTCAATCGTTTATCTGCAATGTAAAACAGGTTGCTTACAGATGCGGACAATTGACAGGATTTTAAGCCCAATCGAGTCACTTGCTTATTTGGAATCAGATAACCAAGGGATACATTTCTTAACCTTACAAAGCTCGCATCCACTATTCTGGCATTTGAATAATCGTACATGGTTCTGGAAAAAACGTAACCGTTGGTACCTGGGACTGTTAAACCTGTTGAGGCTTGCGTACCGGCACTTGGCAAGGATGGAATATTGGTATTTGCTTCATCTCCTGGTTCACGCCATCTGTTAACCAATTCGGCCGAAAGATTTTGAAAAGGATATGGTGCCGAGCTTGCTGAAGTAGCTGTGGAATACAAAGGAGCCAACCTTTTTACATTCCCCGTGCTAATATAAAGGAATGTGTTGAGTGTGAAAGATTTGTATCTGAAATTATTGGTTAAGCCACCCGTAAATTTAGGATCTAACTGACCGGAATAAACCATTGCTTTTGTAACGTCCGCAACAGCTGCTGGATTTGTTGTAATATCTAAACCATTGAAGGTAGGATTACCGTTTGAGTGATCTAAACCTGCGAAATCAAATGACCAGATGGATGATGAAGGAAAACCTTGTTTATACAAACCACCTGAAACTGCGGTTTGCCAGTCTGTTAACGATATTGCTCCGGATTGAAGGACATTATTGGTTGTTTTTGAGGTATTAAAACTAACATTCCAGTCGAAATCAGGCGTTCTTACTGCACCAAAATTCAGTGTCAATTCATAGCCCTTGTTGTTCACATTTCCTGCATTGATTGGCATGGAGAGCAAGCCATATTCTAAAGGAATGGTTTTTTGTACTATAATGTCGTAGCCCTTTTTGATGTAATAATCAAAGGATCCGGAAATTCTGTTTTTTAAAAGAGCAAAGTCTAAACCAAGGTTAGTCGTTTTATTTCTCTCCCAGCGTAAATCTTTATAAGCCAGGCTTTTTATATTTAAAACGGCCTCGCCCGAAACTGGGTTTATGGATGAAGCGCCAGTTGGTATCTGTGCAATTAAATCCGGGCTGAAGTTTTCTGCTACATTGCCTTGAAAACCATAACTTGCTCTTGCTGAGATTTGATTTAACCAGGTAAGGCTATCAAACCAGTGTTCTTCGGCAATATTCCATTTACCACCAATAGACCAGACAGGTAAAAATCTATGGTTGGAAAACTGGCCAAAACGATTGGAAGCATCTGTACGGATATTTCCATTAATTACATATTTCTGATCGAAATTGTAGGTGGCAGTGCCAAAATAAGATACGTAATTAGAAACACGATTGGTAATTACGGGAATTGTATATGAATAGAGTGGATTTGCTGAAACATTACCTGAATTGGTTATGGTTAAGGGTACCTGTACAAATGACTGACCCCTATCTGGCAAATAACCGAAGTTCGTTTGGTTCAATCCATCATATTTCGAACTTCTGATCTCCTGACCAACCATTACATTTAAACCGTCTTTTCCTGCTCTGAATTGTTTTGCATAATTCAGGTTATTTCTTAGCGTAACACTCTGGTTGCTCATCGTATAAGAATTGTAAACCCCACCAACAGGTAACTGAGAGCCAATATAGGCCACCGATCCTGGTAAGGCGGTACCATATTCGTATCCCCTGGTTAACGTGATGTAATTGGAGGTTTCTGAAGCAAATGTATTGGCCGCAGTTTGGTTATAGCCATAACCAAGCAAAGATTGGAAGGTAAAATCTTTTAAAAATTTATAGTCCAGATTTGCGGCCATATTAACCGATGTAAGTTTATTCGTGTTCCCTGTCTGTGCCAATTCATTAAATATATTGTATTTGAACGACCCGGATGTTGTGTTTGGGGCAGCATAGAAATAAGGGGTTCCATTGTCATTATAAGCTGGAATTGTTCTACTGGTATTAAAGGCATATTTAAAGGGGTCAACCTGGTAAAAACCATTTGTAGTACTTTTAGATCCGTTTAGCCTAAAGCCAACACGTAAATTGTCGGTTAAACTGCTGTTGATGTTTGCTGATGCTGTATAACGGTTTTGCTCGTTGCCTTTGGTATTTCCCAAATCATTTAAATAGCCTATAGATCCATAATAGGTTGTTTTATCTGAACCGCCGGAAATGCTGATGCTATGCGATTGGCTTATAGGTGTTTGAAATAATAAATCAAACCAGTCTGTATTATTAGTCTCTAAGCGGTTTACACCTGTAGCAAATTGTTCCTGTGTGATCTTCTTGTCAAACAAATTCGTCAATAATCCTTCGTAAGAAATCGGATCGGGCGTAACGGCAAATTGCAAACCTTTTGCATAAATTTCCTTTGATACATCAATCCGCTCTTTAGAATTCATCAGTTTAAACTGACCGTAATTTGGCTTTTGTGAGGTAGTGAAGTTTGTAGAATAATTAATAGCTGTTTTCCCTACCTTTCCCTTTTTGGTGGTGATTACAATGACACCATTTGCTGCTTTGACACCATAAATGGCTGTTGATGCCGCATCTTTTAAAACAGTAATATCTTGAATGTCATCGACATTAAGGAATGCGACAGTGCTGCCGACCAGATTTTTAATGGCATCGTTAGAAGTTTGAGCGCCGAGGGAGTTGAGCTGCTGATAATCAAAAGGGACAGGATCTTCCTGAATGATGCCATCCACTACCCAGACAGGCTCCTGATTGCCGAGTAAGGTGGAGGTTCCACGTACCCTCACTTTAGGTTTAGAACCCACAAGGCCGGATGTATTACTCACCGCAACGCCAGGAAGTTGACCTTGTAATAATTTGTCAATCTGATTTGTCCCGGCAATTTTAATGTCGTCTAATTTTACAGATGAAACTGCACCTACGAAATCTCGTTTCGCTATATTTTGATAACCGGTAACCACTACTGCGTCTAGATCCTGTGCAGATTCTTCGAGCTTTACGTTCAAAACAAGAACATCTGAAAGTGTTGTTATGGTTTTAACCTGTGGTTTAAAGCCCATATACTGGAAACGGACCGTACTATTCTCCCCTACCAGTAATACATAGTTCCCGTTTTCATCGGTTGCAGTCATGTTTTTCTGACCTACTTCCTCTATGGTTACACCAGGTATATTCTTGTTCAGATGATCTGTTATTTTACCGGTTAGTCTTATTTTCTTGGCATAAATGGAAGGTTTTCCAGATGTGCTGACCGTTTTTGTTTTAAAGATTACGATACCGTTGTCTATCACAAAAGTAACATCTGTTCCATTTAAAATCGTATTTAAAACAACTTCCAGGCTTTTGCTTTTTAAGGCAACCGTAATTTTTGCATTTTTATCCAATTGATCTGCATTGTAAAAGAACTGCATCTTGGCTTGTTTACTAACAGCCTTTACTACATTGGAAAGTTTTTCATTTTTTACATTAATACTAATGGTATTTGTTGTGTTTTGTGCATTTGCTGACAGATTAATAATTAAACAGCATAGGATACATAGAAAG
>NZ_QAIL01000277.1 GCF_003061025.1 Pedobacter sp. HMWF019
CTTCGAATAGGTAAACTAGTTTTGTGCCGGTTTCATTTTCGATTTCGAGAACTTGTTGCTCCGGGATTCCACTAAAAAATTCAAAGTTATCGAGATAACCTGAATTGATTAAAAGCGAGCCAAAATAGTCTTTTGAAAAATTTATAATATAACCATCTGGCTCTGTTTCAAAATCCCAGCTGTGCACCTGACCCGGGATCATAAAATAAATGAGTTGCGGTTTTACATCAAACTTTTTAAAATCAATATGTTGTTTCCCTGTTCCCTTTGTAAAATAGACCAAATGGTAAAAGGAGTGTCTGTGTGCCGAGTGCAGGTGCTGGTGATTTTTAGAATAGTAACCAAATCTGCCCACAAATATCCCTTTGTTTTTATACTCCTCAAAGGTGCTGATGTCGTAAACAGGGATATTCGATTTCATAGATCAAAGGTAGCCAATAAGAATCGACTGTAAAAGGTAATAAATGAAGTTTAAATAGTACTTTTTACTGATTTAATTAGTTTGGTTGTGAGTTTTCGCCATTAAAACTGCATAATGCTAATCTTCAGATTGTATTTTTCATCAGTGTTTAATTTATTTTAATAGGTGATTTGTACCTTGCTGTACTGGATGTCTTTAACAGAATAAGAATGTTTGGAATTGATCTTTGTCTGTACTGCTTTAAGATTTTGTACATTGACAACTATATCAGACCTTTGGAATTATGGGACACCAGGAGAAACATCTAAAAAGTTCCGAATTTATAACAGATATCGTAATTGGTATAAGTGACGGCCTTACTGTGCCATTTGCGCTGGCAGCGGGATTAAGTAGCGCCGTGAGCAGCAATAACATCATTACGACTGCAGGCATTGCAGAGATCATTGCTGGAAGCATTGCTATGGGGCTTGGGGGCTATCTTGCCGGAAAAACGGAATCCGAGCATTATCAGTCTGAACTCTCCAGAGAATATGCAGAAGTGGAACGGATCCCTGAGGAAGAAAAGCAGGAGATAAGGGAGATTTTTTCGGAATATGGCTTTTCTCGGGAAGCACAGGATTTGCTCGCTGATGAACTTTCAAAGGATAAGGATAAGTGGGTGCAATTTATGATGAAGTATGAACTGGGACTGGAGGAGCCTAATCCGAACCGAGCCAGAAACAGTGCTGCGACTATTGGACTTTCCTATGCCTTGGGTGGGTTGATTCCATTGCTTCCCTATTTTTTTACTCCAACCCCTCTGGAAGGTTTAAAGTATTCATCGGTTCTTGGTCTTGTTAGTTTATTTCTGTTTGGTTTTTTTAAAAGTAAAGTAACCGGGCAACCTCTTTTACAAGGTGCTTTAAAAGTTATGATTATTGGAGCTCTGGCAGCTAGTGCAGCTTTTGGGGTTGCAAAATTATTTAGTTCCTAGGAAGGCCTTCTGTAATTATTTATTTAACATTGCAGGTACAAGTTTGGACTGTAAATTATGCTGGAGGAAAACAAAGTTAACCATTACCTCGATTTTTTTGATCTGGCTCCTGAAGAGCTGATGTCGTTATTTAGTCTGGCCAAAGAGAAAGTACTTAAAGAGGGGGATGTCTATGTGAAAGAGGGGAGTACTACTGGTAAACTGGCCTATATTAAGAGTGGCCTGATCCGCTGTTTTCTTTTAAAGGAGAACGGTGAGGAAACGACAGTTCTACTGCGTTGGGAAGATCAGTTTTTTACGGCTTACGACACCGTTCTTTTTAACCAGGCTTCCCGGTTTACCTATCAGGCCATGGAGCATACTGTTCTGCTCGAAGCCGATTACCAGGTATTTATGGATTTTTTAAACAAGAATTCTAAGTTTAGTAAGGCGAAAGATTATTTTCTGATCTCCATGCTTGCCGAAATGATGGAACGTGTAGAGTCATTTGTTCTTCTTAATCCGGAGGAACGTTATCTGCGTTTACTTAAAGATAAGCCTAATATTGTACAGCGCTGTCCAGACAAATACATTGCCACCTTACTTGGAATTACCCCGGTATCTTTGAGCAGAATCAGAAAAAGGCTTACGAGTTCATCATTTGCAGTACCTAAAAAATGAAATTAAAAAAGGCTTTCATTAATTAACTTTTGTTAATTCAGACTGGCCCTTCGATGGATTAGTTTTGGGTGTTTAAAAAGAAACACTATGGAACAGTTTATCGAAATATCAACCAAATTATTTGCCATATCGGCAATTCGTTATTTTGTCCTTGCGGGCATACCATTTTTACTTTTTTATAAATTATTGCATTCAAAGTTCAGCAAATCAAAGATTCAAGCCAGGCTGGCCTCGAAAAATGATTTTATGAGGGAGGTATTCTATTCAATGCTTAGTACAGCCATTATGTCGGTTATCGCTTTTGTAGTATTGTTTACTCCTTTTAGAGAATATACTTTAATATATACAGATATCAATACATTTGGGCTATGGTATATAGGGCTAAGTGTGTTCCTTTCTCTGGTTATACATGATACTTATTTTTATTGGATGCACCGGTTGCTCCATCATCCAAAGATATTCAGGTACACACATCTGGTTCACCATAAATCGGTAAATCCATCGCCATGGGCCTCTTATTCCTTTCATTTTTTTGAAGCAATTACGGAAGGATTTGTACTTGTTGTGATTGCAATGGTATTACCTATGCATCCTACTTCTGTAGCATCATTTGTGGTAGTGGCATTTATGATCAACGTGTATGGCCATCTGGGCTACGAGATTATGCCAAAATGGTTCAGGCATTCCTGGCTGTTCGAAATCAGCAATTCATCCGTATATCATAATTTACACCATAGCAAATTTAAGGGGAATTATGGTTTATATTTCCGTGTTTGGGACAGGATGATGAAAACGGAACATCCGGATTATATAAAAGAATATGATAAGAT
>NZ_QAIL01000278.1 GCF_003061025.1 Pedobacter sp. HMWF019
GCCATTAAAAGATTAATAGTTAATCTTTTAAATTGTAATATTTTATTGTATAATTGCTGTTCTATACTATACTATAGAATGACCAAATATAGCCATTTAGAAGATGTTGAGCTTGTCGCCCTCCTGAGAGATGGTGACAAAATTGCCTATACGGAGATTTATAAGCGTTATTTTAATGTATTATTTGTACACGCCTATAAAAAGCTAAATGATGATGAGGAAACCAGTGATCTGATTCAGGAACTGTTTACCAATCTTTGGATCCGGAGGGAGGTATTTGTCTTGAACTCGAGTCTTGTTGCTTATCTTTTTACGGTTGTCCGAAACCGCGTCCTGGATCATCATGCACATAAAAATGTAAAATCAAGGTATATTTCTTCGCTTCAGCAATTTATAGATGTTGAAACAGTAGAAACCGATCATCGGGTTAGAGAAAAGGATCTTCTCCATTCCATTGAGAAGGAGATTCAGGCCTTGCCCCGGAAAATGCGCGAAGTTTTTGAACTTAGCCGAAGAAGCCATTTTACGCATAAAGAGATCTCTGAGCAATTACAAATTTCGGAGCAGACCGTTGCAAAGCAGGTGAGCAATGCACTTAGAACCCTTCGTTGCAGATTCGGAGAAATGCTTTTAATCTTGTTTTTGATGTACTTTAAATAAAATTTCATTTTTTTCTACCTGTTGCGGTCTGCTTAACCGTTTGGTTATATATAGAGGGATGTATACCTAACCAAATATGAATAAAGCAGAGGCTGGCAAATTGCTGGAGAAATATCGGGAAAAGACTTGTACGGAGGAAGAACTGGCGCTATTGGAAAAATGGTATCTAGATCTCAAGGAACGTGAATTTGACCAGACGGAAGAATACATGGATCGTATGGCCAGGGATATCTTTGAACAGCTGCCGATACATAACAGATCTTCTAAAATTCGTTTTTTCCCAAGACTCGCTGCGGTTGCAGCTGTTATCATTGCCGTGTTTGCCGGGGGGTATTTTTATCTGGCTCACCGGGATATCCAAATGCTGGATTCAAATACGATTCAACCAGGATCAAATAATGCGGTTCTTATTTTATCTAACGGCAAACAAATTCTCTTAAATGATATTAAAACAGGAACGGTACTGACACAAACTGGTGTTCGTATTACAAAGTCTTCTGACGGTAAGCTTATTTATTCAGTTGTTGAGGAAAAGAACAGTAATTCTACCTCTGGTCGTCTGGAAATGAATACCATTCAAACACCTAAAGGCGGGAAATACCAGGTGAATTTACCTGATGGTACTACTGTTTTATTGAATGCGGCATCTTCTCTCCGGTATCCGTCACGGTTTTCTAAGGAGAAGCGGGAGGTCGAGTTAACAGGGGAGGGTTATTTTGAGGTTGCTAAGGTTTTCAAAATTTCAAGCAATGGCAAGGATCATAAGGATAGGTTGCCTTTTATTGTGAAAACGGCCACACAACGTGTGGAGGTGTTGGGTACACATTTTAACGTGAGCAGTTACAGTGACGAGCGTGAAGTTAGAACGACTTTACTTGAAGGAAGTGTTCAGGTTGCTGCGCTGCTGTCAAAGAAGGTGGAAACTTTAAAACCAGGCCAGCAGTCTATTCTTCAAGCTGGGGCTATAGAGGTGAAAGAGGCAGATCTGAATGCGGAGCTGGCCTGGAAAAATGATGAATTTGTTTTTGCAACTAATGATTTCCGCGCAGAAATGCGGAAGATAGCCCGCTGGTATGATGTCGATATTGTGTATACCGATTCTGCACCCTCGGACGTAGATCTGGGCGGTTTTATATCCCGTTCAAAGAACATCTCAGCTGTGCTTAGGCTGATAGAATTAACAGGAAAAGTTCATTTTAAAATTGAAGGGAGGAGAATTATCGTTACAAAATAACTACTTAACATCTACAGATCAGAACAGCCCATTATGGACCAGTTCACCAGCTCCAACAGGTGCAAATAAAAAAAAGCCAGCAGTGCGGCAAACACAACTGGCTATATAGTACCTGATTGAGTCAAAATAAAACCACTTATTAACTTCTAACCAGATTAACCAAATGTATGAAAATTTTACCGGGAACCATGGGCTAGCCATGCGGCGTTTCCATAAGTTATTATTTATTATGCGGCTAATTACTGTATTTTTAATAGCATCGCTGATGCAGGTAAGCGCCGCGGGTTTCGCACAGCGTATTACACTGTCTGCAAAAAAAACATCTTTAGAAAAGATATTCCGGGACATTCATGACCAGACCGGCTATGACTTTTTGTATGGAAGAAAAATGTTGGGTACCAAGAAACCAGTTGATATTCAGGTAAGCAATAAAAGCCTTGAAGAGGTGCTCAAGATCTGTCTTGCGGGCCAATCACTGGAGTATGTTATAGAGGATAAGACCGTCCTGATTAAGGAAAAGCAAAGCCTGCGAGTTGCTGAGGAATTAAAGGTTAATGCTGAAAAACAGGATAAAATAACGATCACGGGTAAGGTAACTGATACCCTGGGTTTACCTCTTCCTGGTGTAGTGATTGCTGCAGTTAACAAACCTAATTTGGGTACGCAAACAGACAATAATGGAAAATTTGTTTTGGATGTGGAGCCAGGTACCTTGCTGAGATTTTCTTACGTCGGGTATAAAGAGCAGCGCATTACCGTTTCTTCTGCGACAAGGGTTATCAATATTCGTTTACAAGAGAATAATATCCAGGCAGATGAGGTTGTGATTACTGCCATGGGACAAAAACAGCGAAAGGAGGCCATTGTTGGTTCTGTAACAACCGTTCGACCAAGTGACCTTAAAGTACCTTCCAGCAATTTGACGGGGGCTATGGCAGGAAAAATTGCCGGAATTATTGCCTTTCAGCCAAGTGGACAGCCGGGCCAGGATAATGCTAATTTTTTTATCCGTGGGGTAACTACATTTGGTTACAAGAAAGATCCTTTGATTCTTATTGATAATGTGGAAATGACTTCTTCTGATCTTGCACGTTTGCAGGTGGATGATATAGAGAGTTTTTCTATTCTTAAGGATGCCAGTGCTACAGCGTTATATGGTGCCAGGGGTGGAAATGGCGTTATTCTGGTGAAAACGAAAGAAGGTAAAAACGGAAAAGCACAAATAAACTTCAGACTGGAAGGTTCCTCATCTGAGTCTGTGAAAAGTTTAGAGCTGGCTGATCCAATTACTTATATGAGACTTTTTAACGAGGCTACAATGACGAGGAATCCCTCGGCGATATTGCCTTATACGCCAAATAAAATTGCCAATACAATTGCCGCAATGAATGGTTTACCGGGAAGTAATGCTTTTGTTTACCCAGCAGTAAACTGGATGGATATGCTGTTTAAGAAAAGAACAAGTACAGAAAGAGCCAATCTGAATATTTCTGGAGGTGGTGGGGTGGCACGCTATTATATAGCTGGTTCTTATACGAACGATAACGGAATATTAAGAACCGATATTAGAAACAATAACAACAATAATGTAAGGTTTAAAAATTACCAGTTGCGCTCAAACATCAATATAGACCTTACACCAAGTACAGAGCTTATTGTTCGTTTGTCCGGTAATTTTAACGAGTACGTAGGACCGATGACCAACGATCCATCATTTGCAACTGATTTGTATAATATTGCTACACATACCAGTCCGGTTGATTTTCCGGCCTATTATGAGCCTGACGCTGCCAATGCAGGTGTGCAGCATATTCTATTTGGCAACAATACCGACGGAACGATCCTGCCAGACGGAACCACACCACCAACGAATGGGGATGTTAAGAATACTAACCCTTATGCTGCTTTGTTAAGAGGAAACAGAAGATTTTCTGAATCAAGAATGCTAGCACAACTGGAACTTAACCAAAAGTTAGATTTCCTTACTAAAGGATTGAATTTTAAAGGCATTTTTAGCACAAACAGGTACGCAAGATTTGAATCTCAGCTAGCTTACGCACCTTATTTTTATAATGTTCAGGCCTATGATAAGGCGACCAATCAATATACCTTAAACTGGATTAACAACAAACCAGATCAGGCCAGGGAGTATTTAAATTATTATGCCGGTGCCAGTACTTTAAATACTTTTCTGTACCTGCAGGGAGTAGTAGATTATACCAAAGATTTTGGAGAGGATCACAATATAAGTGCAGCTTTAATTGGAACACAGCAACAGCAACTAAATGCCAATGCATCTACGTTATTTACCTCTTTACCTTACCGGAATTTAGGCTTGTCGGGACGTGCGACTTATGCCTATAAGAGCCGCTATTTCCTGGAATTTAACTTTGGTTACAATGGGTCAGAGCGTTTTTCTGAAAACCATAGGTTTGGTTTCTTTCCTACCATCGGGGCTTCATGGATTGTTTCTGGTGAGAAGTTTTACGGAAACCTCTCTAATGTAATTGACCGAATGAAACTCAGGGCCAGTTATGGTCTGGTTGGAAATGACGCAATTAGTGACCGAAGGTTCTTTTATTTATCTGATGTTAATTTAAATGGAGGGAATTCGGCTGTATTCGGAACCAATAATGGCTATGGACATAATGGGGTCGCCATTAATAATTATGAGAACAGAGATGTTACCTGGGAGATATCGAAACAAATTAATCTAGGCCTGGAATTAACTTTTCTTAAAAACATGCGGCTAACTGCAGAGGTCTATAAGAACTATAAATCTGATATCCTGCAAAATAGATCTGATATTCCAACAACTATGGGTTTGGAGGCAGCTATAACTGCAAATATTGGAAAAGTTGAATCTCAGGGTATTGAATTTTCTCTCGATGGAAAACATAATTTCACGCAGGATTTCTGGATTTCTTCTATGGCCAATTTCACTTTCGCCAAAAACAAATTCACTCAATATGAAGAACCAAATTTTGATGAAAAATATCTGCTTCATCAAGGAGTAGCCCTGAATAGAAATTTTGGCTATGTAGCGGAGCGTTTATTTGTTGATGACAATGAGGCTAGAAATTCACCTGCTCAAATATTCAGTACCAACGGTGTTCCTCCAAGGGGTGGGGATATTAAATATCGTGACCTGAATGGAGATGGGGTAATAGATTCAAAAGACCAAACCTGGTTAGGCAATCCGACAGTACCGGAAATTGTGTATGGATTTGGGTTTTCTACCGGATATAAAAACTTTGATCTCAATGTGTTTTTCCAGGGACAAACCAGGGTTTCTTTTGTTATTGATCCGGCCAGAACAAGTCCGTTTATAAAAAGTCCGGATTCCTGGTTGCCAGGTAATACCCAGGTCATTAAACAATATGCAGATGATCACTGGTCGGAAGATAATCAGAACCTGTATGCCCTTTACCCAAGGTTAGGTACGAATGGTGGTGAGATAGAAAATAACCGTCAAAACAGTTCGTGGTGGTTGCGTGACGGAAGCTTCCTGAGAATGAAATCCCTGGAATTTGGTTACACACTCCCCAAGAAGTTTGTAAATAAAATCAGACTTAGGAACCTGAGGGTTTACTTCAGCGGGCTTAACCTGCTCACCTGGAGTCCATTTACCATGTGGGATCCTGAATTGGGTGGGAATGGATTTGCCTACCCACTTCAGAAAGTATATAACCTGGGTATAAATGTTAATTTATAATTATTTAAAGAGGATTTAGACATGAAATCATCATACTCGAAATTTTTATGTGCAGTAGTTCTGGCGATGTCCTTAATTTCCTGTAAGAAATATCTGGACGTTACACCAGATAATGTAGGCACTATTGATTATGCATTTAGGAATCGCAATGAAGCGGAGAATTATTTGTTTACCTGTTATTCTACTTTGCAGAAATTTCAATACCCCTGGCTTGATGCAGGTTTTGCCACTTCAGGGGAAATTGTATATCCAGGTCCAACGGAAATAACCGATAATCAAGGTGTTAATCCTGTAGGATTTAACATCATCAGAGGAACACAAACTGCCAGTAATCCGGGGTTGAACTATTGGGATGGGGCTGAAGGCGGAGAGGCTGTTTTTAAAGCGATAAGACGCTGCAATACGATGCTTGAAAACATCAATAAACCAATAGACCTTGGTGACTCGGAAAAGAGAAGGTGGATTGCAGAGGTTAAGTTCTTAAAGGCTTATTATCATTTTTATCTTTTCCGAATGTATGGACCTATACCTATTACAGATGTGAACCTGCCGATCACAAGTTCTACTGAAGAGGTTAAAGTGAAAAGAAAACCAGTAGATTCTGTAGTGAATTATATGGTGCATTTGATTGATGAGGCCGCTCCGGACCTGCCAATTCAAATACAAAACCAGATGCAAGAACTGGGAAGAATTACAAGTGTGATTGCCCTTTCTGTAAAGGCACAGATTTTAATGACTGCTGCAAGCCCCTTATTTAATGGAAACCCTGATTATGCAGGTTTCAGCAATAAAGATGGGCAACAATTGTTTAGTCAGCAGGTGGACCCTAAGAAATGGGATCTGGCCGCTGATGCATGTGCTAAGGCACTGGATGCTTGTACTAGAGCAGGGTTGAGCCTGCATACTTTTATTCCTACAGCAAATATGCCTTCCAATCTTCCTGATTCTTTAAAACGGGTTTTAACCTTGCAAACCGCAGTTACTGAAAAATGGGAAATAAATTCAGAACTCATATGGGCGATAAATCCAGTATATGGTTATGGTAAGCAGGAAAGAGCCATGCCAAGACTGACACCAGCTTCGGCTGCAAATTTAGTTGCCCAAGGTACTTTTGCTGTACCAATTGCTGAACAGGAATTGTTTTATACTGAAAATGGGTTGCCAATTGATGAAGATAAAACCTGGGATTACAGAAACAGGTATGCTTTGAGAACGAGTGCAAATGCAGACCGGTTTTATGTTCATAATGGCTATGAAACGGTAAATGCCCATTTTAAACGGGAGCCGAGATTCTATTCGTCGATTGCTTTTGACGGTGGGGTCTGGTATGGTAATGGCGTATTAAATGACCCTTCAAATGCTCTTTATGTACAGGCAAGAGGTACGAGTGGTATTGCGGGACCTAAAGATGTAAGTCACCTGAATATTTCTGGATACTGGCCTAAAAAACTGGTGAATTATTTAACGACTTATGATAGGGACATCACCTGGGTGGATTTTCATTATCCTTTAATGAGACTTTCAGATCTGTACCTGATGTATGCTGAAGCACTGAATGAACAAGGAAAAGCCTATGGTGAAGTATTGCCTTATATCGATAAAGTGAGGCAGCGGGCTGGTATTCCGGGAGTTGCTGAATCTTGGACTTCTGCACTTTCTACGAATCCCTCTAAATATACAAGCAAAACCGGCCTGCGCCAGATTATTCATCAGGAAAGAAGAATTGAACTGGCATTTGAAACTGTACCTGGCTGGGATCTGCGGCGCTGGAAGGAATTACAGTCTGTGATGAGTAAACCGATGCAAGGCTGGAGTATTTATGATGAGCAACCGGTGAATTATTATCGTGCGCGTACTTTATTTGTTCCGGTATTTAACACGAAGGATTATTTGTGGCCTATTAAATCGAATAACTTGCCAGTTAACACAAATCTGGTTCAAAATCCATATTGGTAATCACATAACACCACATATTATGATGAATATAAAAAAATGTATATTGCCTGTATGTTTAATGATGTCGGCCATCGGTATAACAGCATGTAAAAAAAATAATGGTTTTAATACGGTCATTTCAGGCGATACAACTAAGCCTCTGCCGGTAAGCAATATTAAGGTAGATAATTTTAACGGAGGAGCCAATATTACTTATGATCTTCCTAATTCTCCGAATTTGTTGTATGTGCTGGCTAAGTATAAGATTAATGACAATACTTCGAGAGAAACTAAATCTTCTTACTACACGGACACTGTTGTTGTAGATGGCTTTGCTAAAGAAAAGGCCTACGAGGTAACTTTATATGCCGTTTCAAGGGCAAATATAATGTCTGATCCGGTTACCTTAACCGTAAATCCTAAACTGCCTGTTTACAGTACTGTAAGGCCAACATTAGTGTTGTCTGCTGATTTTAGCGGTGTTAATGTAACAGGTCTTAATCCTCTAAAAAAGGAAATTGGTATTATCATGTTAAGCTTTAATAAGAATACCGGAGCTATGGAGATTGAGGACCAGTATTTTACAAAGAATGATAAAATTGATTATTCTATTCGTGGCTTCAAATCGGAAGAGCGCAGATTTGGGGTTTATGTAACGGATAAATGGGGGAATATTTCCGATACCTTACAAAAAAGCCTGACGCCGCTCTTTGAGGAAGCCATGGACAAAAGTAAATTTAATGCTCTAAACCTGAACACCGATACGCCTACGGATTTTGGTTGGGCTGTTCCATACTTATGGGATAACAAATTAGATGGAAATGGCTGGCATACTAAGTTTGGTGAACCCTTACCCTTTACTTGTAGTTTTGGCATAGGAAAAACCTATAAATTAAGCCGCTTTGTTCTGTATCAGCGTATTGGGGCTGGTTATACTTATAATTATGGAAACCCAAGAGAGTTTTCTTTATGGGGAACAAATTCATCAACACCTCAGGACATTAAACTTCCTGTGAGAGCATCTGAAGGCACAGTTATAGGGAATTGGGTGAATTTAGGGAATTTCGTTTTTCCTGATCCGCCATCAGGAAATCGTCCAGGGGCAACCACTTCGGCCGATGAGGATTTTGTTAAAAAAGGAGTCAGCTTTAAAGTTCCTTTTCAGGCACCTTCAGTTAAGTATTTAAGGGTTGCTGTGGCAACAACCTGGGGAAATGTGGCTGCTGCCCATTTGATGGAAATCACGCCTTTTGGGGTTGCACAATAATCAATTTTAGAAAATAGAATAATATGAAACCATAATTATATTCTTATGAAAAATCTTATATTTTTAGTCGGTTTGGCTCTGCTTGTTGTTGTGCTGAGCTGCAAGAAGCAGCAGACCGATTTCAAAGACTTTTTTGATGGTCATGAGATTGTGTACACTGGCAGTGTTGATGGGGTGATCAACCGACCTGGAAATTTGCGTACACAGTTAAAGTGGAAATCGAGTACGGATCCCAGTATTGTAAAGTATGTGATTTACTGGAACAATAAGCGGGATTCTCAGATCGTAGCGATCAGTGGTAAAACCGACAGCATTTCGGTTATCATTCCAAAGCTTCAGGAATTTGTGTATTCCTTTACCATTTACTCTTACGACGCTAAAGGCAATAAATCTATTCCAAAACAAGTCGATAATGTAAAGGTTTACGGGCCAATATATCAGGGCGGTTTATTAAACAGACCATATGATGCAAATAATCCATATACACTAAATGCAAATGGATCATTGGTTTTGAATTTTAATCCTCCGGATACCATCAACATTAATACGGTTATTAAGTATACCAATGTGGCTGGTACGGTGGTTGAAAAAAACCTGAGACCGGATAGTAGTTCCATATATCTGCGGGATTATAAGCTTGGCACTGATGTCCAATACCTTTCGTCTTATATTCCTGGTAAGGGGTCATTGGATACTTTTATTGTTTCGGCTTATTCCACATTTCCAAGAATTTACAGCTATGTGCTTTGCGACAGGTTATTGTTTAAGGAAGTGCATTTGCCCAATGATGCCGGTACGTATGAATCAGGAACCAGTATCAGTAAACTTTGGGATGGAAGCGTTGGACCCCAGGGATATCCCAATATTTTTCATAGTGACGGAAGCAGCGGTATGCCACATACCATCACGTTTGATCTTGGAAAAGTATATGACAATTTAGCCAGGATAGAGGAAACCGGTAGGGATTGTTGTAATAACCCGGATGACTTTGAGGTTTGGGGGATTGCTGATATTACCAATGCTGCAACAAATCTTTCTGCAACAAATTCAGGCTGGAAAGATGAATCTATAGCTAAAGGATGGACCTTATTGAAAGAAGTGGTTCGCAGTGATGATGGAAAAAATGCAATTACAGCTGATCTGGATAATAATGGAAAGCCAATTCGGTACATCCGGATCAGGATTAAACATGTGACAACCGGAGACGGTAACTACAGCAATATGAGCGAAATTCGTTTCTGGAACAAACAATAATAGTATTGTCCATTATTATTGAAGGTTTGTCCATTTTCTAAAACATCAGCGTCTTTATTTTTACGCTAGATAACCAAAATAAATAAGTCTGGGTATACTAAAGGTTGGTTACCTGTTTATACCCAGACTCTTACCTGTATACTTAAGAACACACAAATGACAAAAAAAATGTTAACTGTATTTTGCCTGGCTTACTTATCCATTTCTCCGGTAATTGCCCAGCAGAAACCGCTAAAATTATGGTTTGATCAGCCTGCAAAAATGTGGGAAGAAACACTGCCACTGGGTAACGGGCGGCTTGGAATGACACCCGACGGAGGTATATTAAAAGAGAAGATCGTGCTCAATGATATCACCCTTTGGTCTGGAAGCCCTCAGGATGCAAATAATTATGAGGCGTACAAAAGCCTTCCCCAGATTAGGAAACTCATTCAGGAAGGTAAAAATGAGGAGGCCCAGGCATTGGTAAACCGGGATTTTGTTTGTAAAGGGCCTGGCTCCGGAGGAGCTCAATGGGGTAAATATCAAACCATGGGTGCATTGGAGATTGATTTTACTTACAATAATGCAGGATCCGGGCAGCCTGATGTGAAACAGTACTATAGGGAATTGTCGTTGGATAAAGCGCTAGCAACCAGTAGTTTTATGCTCAATGGTGTTCAGTTTAAAAGAGAATATTTTACCAGTTTTGATGATGATGTAAGTATAGTTAAACTCAGTGCAAATAAGCCCGGGCAGTTGAATTGCCGTATTACAATGAACAGGCCCGAGCGTTATGCGGTTAAAACGGAAGGACAAGAATTACAAATGTCCGGCCAGTTGGATAATGGTACTGACGGAAAAGGAATGCAGTATCTGGCCAGGGTAAATGCAAAATTAAAAGGTGGTACCATCCGTGCGGAAAGTGATGCTTTGGTAATTAAAGGAGCTACAGAAGTGATCTTTTATATTTCTGCAGGTACTAGTTTTAAAAACTTTCCATTTAAGGAGAAGACAAAACAGTTTTTAGCATCTGCTATAAAGAAACCTTATGAACTGGAAAAAAGCAAGCATATTAGCAACTTTAGTAAGTTGTTCAAAAGAGTGAGCATTGACCTTGGCGAAGGTACTTCTTCTGGGCTTACTACAATTAAAAGGTTAGAAGGCTTTTACCAGAACTATAGTAGTGATCCTGCTCTTGCCTCACTTTTCTTCCAATTTGGGCGATATCTCAGCATCAGCAGTACCCGGGTAGGGCTGTTGCCTCCAAATCTGCAGGGTTTATGGGCTAAAGAGATCAATACACCATGGAATGGCGATTACCATTTGGATGTGAATGTACAGATGAACCACTGGCCTTTAGAAGTGGCCAATTTGTCGGAATTGAATTTGCCTTTATTTGAACTGGTTCGGGGTTTGGTTAAACCGGGAGAAAGAACAGCAAAAACTTATTATCATGCAGATGGATGGATTGCTCATGTGATTACAAATGTATGGGGTTTTACAGAGCCGGGGGAAAGTGCTTCATGGGGAGCATCTAATGCCGGATCCGGATGGTTGTGCAATAATTTATGGGATCATTATGCATTTAGTAATGACATTGCTTATTTGAAAAGTATTTATCCAATTTTAAAAGGTTCTGCAGAATTTTATAAGAGTGTTCTGACCAAAGATCCGAAAACAGGTTGGCTGGTCACTTCGCCTTCGGTATCGCCAGAGAATACCTTTTATTTGCCTAATGGAAAAACAGCAAGTATTTGTATGGGGCCAACGATCGATAATCAGATTGTAAGGGAGTTGTTTGGCAATGTGATTACGGCATCTAAACGACTGAATGTTGATCCGGAATTCAGACGGGAGCTGGAAGAGAAACTTCAATCTGTGCCCCCTCCGGGCGTTGTCGGTAAAGATGGAAGGATCCAGGAATGGCTGGAAGATTATAAGGAAACAGAACCACAGCATCGTCACATTTCTCATTTGTATGGGCTTTATCCGGCATCTTTAATTACGCCATCATCTACACCAGCACTTGCCGAGGCGGCAAAGAAAACACTCGAAGTAAGGGGAGATGATGGGCCGAGCTGGAGTATTGCATATAAACTCTTGTTTTGGGCCAGGCTTCATGACGGCAACCGGGCTTTTAAATTGTTCAGGGAAATATTAAAACCTAAGTTCGGAACAGATATCAATTATGGCGCAGGAGGAGGAGTTTATCCAAATATGCTTTCTGCCGGCCCGCCTTTTCAGATAGATGGAAACTTCGGGGCTGCTGCAGGTTTTGCTGAAATGCTTTTGCAAAGCCATGATGGTTATATTGAATTGTTGCCGGCTCTTCCGGATGCCTGGAAAAAACAAGGGGATATCAAGGGTTTAAAAGCGAGAGGAAACTTCATTGTGGATTTCAATTGGAAAGATGGGAAAGTAGTTTCTTACAAAATTTCTTCACTCAAACCAGAAAAAATTAGGGTTAAATTGAACGGAAAAATCCAGGAAATATTAACTTCAGTGCTTTAACTTACAAAGAAATGAGAAAAAAATTATTGTATTTGCTGCTATTGCTTGCTTTATCGCAGAAACAAACGTTTGCGCAGGTTAAATCTGCTAACGGAAATATTCTTGCTGCGACACCACCAATGGGCTGGATGACCTGGAATTATTTTGCTGACCAGATCCATGAAAAAGAGATTATGGAAATGGCAGATGCTCTGGTTAAAACGGGCATGCGTGATGCGGGATATCATTACATATTTATCGATGATGGATGGCAAGGCGGCAGAGACAACCGGAACAATATCATTGCTGATCCTAAGAAATTTCCTTCAGGGATTAAGGCACTTTCAGATTACGTGCACAGCAAAGGTTTAAAACTGGGTATCTATTCTGATGCCGCACCTTTAACTTGCGCTGGGTATACTGCAAGTTTAGGCTTTGAAGAACAGGATGCCAAAATTTTTGCTTCCTGGGGTATTGATTACCTGAAATATGATTATTGCGGTGCGCCATCGGATGCGGAGACTGCTAAACACAGGTATAAAACAATGGCAGATGCACTAAGGAAAAGCGGTAGAGAGATTGCTTTTGGTATTTGTGAATGGGGAGACCGCAAACCCTGGTTGTGGGCTGCTGAAGCCGGTGGGCAATTGTGGAGAACTACAGGTGACGTGAGGGATAAGTGGAAAAGAAGATCGGAGAAAGAAGGGGGAGAGGGAATATTGGACATTATAGATGTAAACGCCGGACTGGATCGGTATGCTGGTATAGGGCACTGGAACGACATGGATATGCTGGTTGTTGGTCTGAACGGCAAAAAAGGACCATCAGGCGACTTAGGGGGCACGGGATGCACTATTGCGGAGTACCAGAGTCAAATGAGTTTGTGGTGCATTTTAGCTTCTCCATTGGCTGCTACCAATGATCTTCGTACTATGGATGAACAGACCAAACGGATTTTACTCAATGCCGAAGTGATCCAGCTTAATCAGGATCCCCTGGGAAAACAAGCTGCCCTGAAAGTGAATGATGCTGTTTGGACAATTTTGGTTAAACCTCTTTCTAACGGAGATTATGCTGTAGCTGTTTTGAACCGAAGTGATGCCGTTCAAACTGCTGACCTGAAGTTTGCTGATTTGGGTCTGAATGAAACCTATACGGTAAGAGATCTATGGGCTCATAAAACGGTTGCAAAAGGAAAAAAATGGAAAGGACAGATAAATAGTCATGAGACAAAGGTATTCCGCCTGAAAAATACCAAATCATGATATAATTGATTTCTTACCCTAGATCAATGTGCCAGAACAATTGTTGCGGTACATTTGTACTATATAAAAGAAAGGAAATTTATGTCACAATTTGTTTTGCACAGAGCTGATACCAGGGGCCATGCCAATCATGGATGGTTAGATGCGCATCATACATTTAGTTTTGCTAATTATTATAATCCTGAAAGGATGAACTTTGGGGTTTTAAGGGTGCTAAATGATGATATTATTGATGGTGGAAGAGGTTTTGGTACACATCCTCATGATAACATGGAAATCATTACCATTCCTTTAACAGGTGCACTGGCACATGAAGACAGTTTAGGCAGTTCATCTACCATCCAGCATGGTGATGTGCAGGTGATGAGTGCTGGTACAGGTGTATATCATAGTGAGTATAATGCAAATAAAGGTGAAGCGGTCAATTTGTTGCAAATTTGGTTGTTTCCAAATGCAAAAAATGTAGAGCCTCGTTATGGCCAGATTACATTGAATGTGGAGGAAAGACATAATAATTTTCAGCAAATTCTATCGCCTGATCCGGATGATGCAGGAGTATGGATCCACCAGGATGCCTGGTTCTCACTGGGTAAATTTGATGAGGGTTTTGAAACCAGCTATAAGATTAAAAAAAGCGGGAACGGTGTTTATGCCTTTGTGATCAATGGTGAGGTTACTATAGATGGTCAGGTTTTGAATAAAAGAGATGGAT
The DNA here is from genome assembly GCF_003061025.1 of Pedobacter sp. HMWF019. Lineage (GTDB taxonomy): Bacteria > Bacteroidota > Bacteroidia > Sphingobacteriales > Sphingobacteriaceae > Pedobacter. The sequence goes on from NZ_QAIL01000278.1 coordinate 14,515, forward strand.
TGGGTGTTTGGGATACTGAATCCATTCAATTTAAAGCGAATACAGTAGGAGCTGAAGTATTGCTCATGGATATCCCGATGAATATATAATGTGTAAATTTAGTCCCCGCAGTTAAAAGCTGTAGGGCTTTTTATTTTAGACGATGATGCTTACAATTTTATATATTGGCAGAGATGCACAAATTACCGCGACGGTAGACAGGTTGTTAAATGCAAGGGAAGAGTGGACAGGTTTAACTGCTTGTTCTGATGAAGAGGCTTTAGCCATTTGTTCAGAACAGGTGATCGATCTGGTGTTATTAGGAAATGGGATTTTGGATACTGAGGAAAAGGAACTCCGAAAACGCTTGATTCAAATCCATCCGTCTGTGAAGATTATTCAGCATTATGGGGGCGGTAGCGGATTGCTTTATGGTGAAATCATGGCGGCAATTTAAATGGATCATGAAAATTCTTTTGGATGGACAGTAGCCATAACAAGCCTGGCTTTTGTCGTTGCCCAGCTTGATGTCTCTATTGTGAATATTGCGTTGCCGCAAATAGCCCTTACTTATAAAGCGAACGTAAGTACTTTGCAATGGGTAATTGACGCTTATACCTTAGCCTTTGCGGTTCTGATGTTATCTGCTGGAAATTTGAGCGACCTTTTAGGGGCAAAACGAATATTCCAATTAGGGATGTTCATTTTTGGAATAGCATCAGTAGGCTGTGGCTTTGCCACCACGTCTACAGTTTTAATTGGATTTAGAGTATTGCAGGGTATTGGTGCTGCTACCATGATTCCCAGTTCCTTGGCCATACTTAATCAGACCTTTGCTCATGATCCGCCTAAACGTGCACGTGCGGTTGGATTATGGACCGCTGCCGGTAGTGCGGCTATCGCTGCAGGGCCAGTTGTGGGAGGGTTGATTATGCAGATTAGTGATTGGCGCTTCATTTTCTATGTTAACGTGCCGCTTTGTCTGGCTGGAATTTTACTTAGTTTCCGCTTGCCGAAAAGGAGTTCCTCTTCTAAAAAAAGTTTTGATATACCGGGTCAGGTGACATGGATGCTGTCTGTTACAGCATTGATTGCGGTAATTATAGAATGGCCAAAACTGGGTTTTAAGGATCCCTTAATATTTGGCGGTTTGTTATTTAGCGCTGTTATGCTGGTTGTCTTTTTGATGCTCGAAAAGAAAGTGAAATTTCCAATGTTGCCATTACATCTCTTCCAATCGGCTAATTTTAATTTGCTTCTTTCTGTGGGGGCTGTCTTGAATGGGGCCTATTATGGGACTATTTTCATATTGAGCCTTTACTTGCAGAATGTGTTGCATTATCCATCACTTAGTGCTGGGCTTGCTTTTCTACCTTTAACAGCAGGCTTTGTTATCTCTAATCTGTTGAGTGGAAGAATAATTAATAAATTTGGCATACGTCGTCCTATTCTGATCGGATTGGCAATGTTTGCCATTGGTTTTTGTGGCCTGTTTATCACCAAAACGGATACACCTTACTGGCAGTTGTTTGTTCCTTTTTTAGTTATCCCAATGGGCATGGGATTGGCTGTTCCATCTATGACAACAGGTATTCTGGCCAGTGTGGATAAATCCCTTTCTGGTACCGCTTCAGCAGCACTCAATACGGTGCGCCAGACGGCTGGTGCAATAGGAGTAGCATCCTTTGGTGCAATGGCAGTGGGTGGAGGTAATGCCATATTGCATGCCATTACGGTAACCGCAGTGATTGCCATAACGTTTACTTTTATTGTACTATGTTTATGTTTTAAATACCTTGAGGCATAAAGGCAATTGAAATGCTTAATGTTTAAAATTAATGAAACTTAGTTGTTTTTGTTTATGGTTCTTTGTATAGACATTGTATACATATACTGAAATTTTATTCTTTTTTTAGTTATGTTTGAATAACATCAATTAGAAAGGGAGAAAAATGTAAATGGAAACGGAAGTCGTAAATGCGCTTAGTGAAGAGAAATTGCTTCTTCAGCGTGCTGCTCTTGGTTCCAGAACGGCTTATTCTGCTTTGTATACTTTTTATCTGCCCAAATTATTCAAGTATATTTATCCATTTCTTCGTTGCTCTAAAGAAGATACCGAAGAAGTTCTTCATGATATGTTCATGAAAATCTGGGAACGTAAGGAAGAACTGTCAAATATTAAGTCTTTTAAAAGTTATTTATATAGTATGGCCAGGAATAAACTGGTTAATCTTCATGAACATAGTAAGGTAAAGCAAAAAGCAGTTGAGTATTTATTGAGGCATTCGAATATTACTACTGGGAATACAGATGATCATTATACTTACGTACAATATAATGAAATTATGCAAAATGCGATTAGAACCCTGCCACCTAAACGTAGATCCGTTTTTGAAATGAGCGTTTACGAGAATCTTTCGCAAGACGAAATTGCTGAGAAATTGAATATTTCGAAATCTATGGTAAAAAAGCAATTGTACAGTGCGACGCATTATGTAAAGGATTATCTGCGTGTACATGCAGATTTGACCGCTTTTCTTGCTGTTTGTATATCCATGAAAA
>NZ_QAIL01000279.1 GCF_003061025.1 Pedobacter sp. HMWF019
AATAAGAGCGTTGCGAAATTCATAATTGGCAACGATTTAAATTATGATATTTTTAATACTTATATAATTTCAGAAGTAATTAATTCATTTTTCTGAAAAATATATACAAAAATGGCAATTTTATTTAGAAATCTCTATCTTAGTGTTTCTAACACACTTAGCTTTATGGACCACACAGAAGACAATCAGGGATTATATGACCAGCGTTTTGAACACGATGCCTGCGGTATTGGGTTTGTTGCTCATGTAAAGGGAAGGAAGTCCCAGCAAATCATTTCAGATGCCATTACCATACTTGAAAAATTAGATCATAGAGGAGCAGTAGGGGCTGAGATCAACACCGGAGACGGTGCAGGGATCATGATTCAAATTCCACACGAATTTCTTTACGACGAATGCTTAAAAATCGGATTTAGCCTGAACCAATCCGGTGATTACGGCGTAGGGATGTTATTTTTACCTAAAGACATTAAAGCCCGGGAAGAGTGCCGCGAGGTAATTTACCGTGCTGCTGAAAAACTAAACTTAGAAGTTCTTGGTTTTAGAAAAGTTCAGACAGACACTGCTGATATAGGTGATATGGCTTTATCGGTTGAACCAGAAATGGAACAACTATTTATAGCAAGACCTTATGCTATTGCTGCTGGAGCTGATTTTGAACGTAAGCTATATGTATTTAAAAACTACCTGACCAAAACCATACTAAATACTGTTAACGGAATTAAATCTGATTTTTATATTGCCTCGTTCTCGTCAAGGACTATTGTATATAAAGGTCAGCTGACTTCTTTACAGGTTAGAACTTATTTTACAGAATTAAGTGATAAACGTGTAGTGTCTGCATTTGGACTTGTACACTCTCGTTTTGCAACCAATACTTTTCCATCGTGGAGATTGGCGCAACCTTTCAGGTACATTGCCCATAATGGAGAGATCAATACCTTACAAGGTAACCTGAACTGGTTCCGTGCGAGTGTTAAATCATTTGCATCTTCTTATTTTACGCCAGAAGAACTCAATATCCTTTTACCGGTAATTGATGAAAGTCAGTCCGATTCAGGATGTCTAGACAATATAGTTGAATTATTACTGCATGCAGGTAGATCCTTACCGCATGTATTGATGATGCTGGTTCCTGAGGCATGGGATGGCAATGAAGATATGGATGAACTGAAGCAGGCATTTTATAAATTTCATGCTACCTTAATGGAGCCTTGGGACGGACCTGCAGCAATTGCTTTTACAGATGGAAACCTAATTGGTGCAACCTTAGATAGAAACGGTCTTCGCCCATCCAGATACGCAATTACTGAGGATGACCGTGTAATTATGGCCTCTGAAGCGGGTGTTTTAGCTTTAGATCAGAGCAAAATCATTGAGAAAGGTAGGTTAACTCCTGGAAAAATGTTTGTGGTAGACATGGAGCAGGGCCGTATTATTAGTGATGAAGAGGTTAAACAGCAGGTTTGTAGCAGAAGACCGTACGCAGACTGGTTGAATCAATACCAGATCAGGCTTGAAGAGTTATCTGATCCACGTGTAGTATTTAGTAATCTTTCAGAGGAGTCTATCTTTAAATATCAGCAGGTTTTTGGTTATACCAGAGAAGATATTGATTTAATCATTAAGCCAATGGCACTTGAAGGTAAAGAGGCTATAGGTTCTATGGGAACAGATACGCCATTGGCTATATTGTCTCAGAAACCTCAGCATTTGTCTTCATACTTTAAACAGCTATTTGCCCAGGTAACCAATCCGCCAATTGATCCGATTCGTGAAAAAGTGGTGATGAGTTTGGCTGGATTTATGGGGAATAATGGCAATTTACTGGAGGAACATGCCATGCAATGCCATTGTGTTGGCATTAAACATCCAATATTAACTAATCTTGAATTAGAGAAATTAAGAAGTATTGATAC
>NZ_QAIL01000280.1 GCF_003061025.1 Pedobacter sp. HMWF019
CTCCAGGTGAATAAAGCCTGCTTTAATATACATACTTACGGCTTTTTCCAGTTGGGGGAAAGATTCAAGGTACAATTGATGATAGCCCATTTTTTTTGCGGATTTGAAGCATTCATCCAGAAGAAGTTTTCCTATACCTTTGCCGCGGGACGCGGAAGATAGATACAATTTAACCAGTTCTGCGCATCCTTTGGGCAAACCTTCTGTAGGATAAATACCGCAACCACCCAGCAGAACGCCATCTTCTTCCGCAATAAAATACGCAGAGCCACTTTGCCGGAAAAGAGTATATAAATCATCTGTAGTAGGATCTGAGTATACTGTGCCTACTTTTGGAACATTGAATTCTTCAAGTGAAGTTCTGATGATCTTTGCGAGATCTGTATTGTGGTCTTTGCGAAGGGATTGGATTTGTAATGACATGGTCTAGATAATTTACTTACAATAATATGTAGTCTGCTACATAAAAACAAATTATTGCATTTTCAAAGTGCACTGCCATAGGGTTGTCAGTTCGTCCGTTTTATTTTGTTCTTAAATAATGCTATTGTCATGAACCTGCAAATACAAATCAAAGATCTCTGTGCTTTTAATGTTAAGGCCAATCAGGAATTTCTTCAATCTTTAGATCAGACTTCTACTGAATTATGGAAGGAGAAGCTTTATTCCAATTTCAGCGACATCCAAAGGGAAATACAACAAATTGTTTCTGTGGATGGTGCTGTAATGGAACTTTCAGATACAGAAACTATTGCTAGAAACTTAGTATCCCGGGCAGAGGAGTTGCTTCGCTATGTAAACGATCTACCTGAGGCATTGCTGAGAGAGGAAGTTCAATGCTATATTCGATGTGAAGGGCAGGTGAGGATGCCAAGATATGAACGGATACAACAGATTATTGTCTATAGTGCCTACAAACGTGGCTTGATTCAAATAATTTCTTAAAGGAAAGGGGAGAGTTCATTATCTTGCAGCATGATTGATGTATGTTGTGCTATCATTGTTAGAGAGGATGGTTGTGTTTTAGTCGCTCAGCGCGGTGCAGATCAATTATTACCTTTAAAGATTGAATTCCCGGGTGGGAAAATTGAAGCAGGAGAACAGGCGGAGGATTGTTTACTAAGAGAAATTAAAGAAGAATTAAATCTGGATATCTGTATTCATAAAAGGATGGAAAGTCACAAACATCATTACGCAGGTTTTTCCATTCATTTAATTCCTTTTGTTTGTTCAATTACAGGAGGTGAAATTCAAATGAGTGTGCATCAGAATTGCAGTTGGTTAATGCCGGGAGAACTACCGGATCTGGATTGGGCAGAAGCGGACGTTCCACTGATGAGGAATTATCTAAAGTCATTGGAATAAAGAGATAATCGTTTACCGCTTGTTTTGGGATGTTGACCGACTGTTACCCTTTATATACTGGTTAAACCTTTACGGACCTTGATTTTTCTAATAGTTTTGAAGAAAAAAAGATCATGGAAACTCTAAACAACAAAAAAACAAATCGTCATTTCGGCCTGGGGATATTCATGCTGGTTATTGGCGTAATCTATATGATCAGAAATGTAGGTGTGTCTATTCCTTTTTGGGTATTGAGCTGGCATACGATTCTGTTGGCGATAGGTTTACTGATCGGGTATAGGAAAAATTTCAGATCTGGAGCTTGGGTGGTACTGGTGATTATAGGAGGTATTTATACGCTGCAAAGTATCATAATGGTTAGTCTCACTTCTTATTCAACAGCTTTTGTTTTTATAGGTTTGGGTTTGTATCTGGTGCTTAAACCTAAAAAAGAGATTCGCTTTTGTGGATTTGAAGAAGGAAAGGAGAAGATCAATTTTCAGGATGTTCACGAAGGCGGGAAATAAATTATATGTTCAAATATTAGAGAGGCAGCCGGAAAAGGGTTGCCTTTTTTATTTAACTTAGGATAATTCAATACTGACTTATTATGAAACGACTCCAAAATTCTGTCCTTCTTCTTAGTGTACTATTTCCTATTTTTGCCACGGCACAGCAAAAGCCTTCAAAAAACCTTATGAAATACCCGCAAACAAAGACAGATAATGTAAAAGATACTTATTTCGGAACTGTTGTAGATGATCCTTACCGCTGGTTGGAGGATGACAGGTCGGCAGATACCAAGGCCTGGGTAACTGCACAAAATGAGGTGACCAGGAATTACCTGGCACAGATTCCGTTTAAAAATGATATTAAGCAACGATTGACCAAACTCATGAATTATGAGAAGTATTCCCAGCCATTTAAGGAAGGTGCTTATACTTATTTTTACAAGAACAGTGGTTTGCAGAATCAGAGTGTACTTTACAGGCAAAAAGAGGGCGAAGAGGCGGAAATTTTTTTGGATCCAAATACTTTCTCCAAAGATGCAACCACTTCATTGGCAGGAATTAACTTTTCTAAGGATGGTAGTTTATTGGCTTACCAATTGTCTGAAGGTGGATCTGATTGGACGAAAGTGGTGGTTATGAGGGCGTCTGATAAAAGTATTGTAGGTGATACATTAGTTGATGTCAAGTTTTCCGGTATTGCATGGCAGGGAAATGGCGGCTTTTACTATAGCAGTTACGATAAGCCCGCAGAAGGTAGTCAATTGTCTGGCCTGACCCAATATCATAAGCTGTATTTCCATCAATTAGGTACGGCACAAAAACAAGATCAGCTGGTTTTTGGAGGTGATAAAACACCAAGGCGTTATATTGGAGCTGGTTTAACGGAGGATGAGCGTTACCTGATCATTTCAGCCGCCAATTCAACTTCTGGAAATGAACTGTATATAAAAGATCTTTCTGTTCCGAATTCTCCAATCGTTTCTGTTGTGGATAATTTTGATCAGAACCATAGCATCATTGATAATATAGGGACAAAATTATATATCTATACAAATTTAAATGCGCCAAATGGAAAAATCGTTACTGTGGATGCGTCAGATCCTAAGCCTGAACATTGGGCAACTTTAATCAAGGAGACTGAAAATGTACTGAATCCTTCTACCGGAGGAGGTAAATTATTTGCCAATTATATTAAAGACGCGGTATCTCTGGTGTTGCAGTATGATATGGGTGGTAAATTGGAGCATGAGATCAAGCTGCCCGGAATCGGTACCGCAACAGGTTTTGGTAGTAAAAGAGAAGAAAAAGAATTATTCTATATGTTTACCTCTTATGTTTACCCGACAACGATTTTTAAATATTCAGTAGCTACCGGTAAGTCTGAGGTTTATAAGAAACCGGGGGTAGATTTTGATCCTTCAAAATATGAGTCTAAGCAGGTATTCTATGCTTCTAAGGATGGGACAAAGGTTCCAATGATTATTACTTATAAAAAGGGACTGATCCTGAACGGAAAAAATCCAGCGTTACTTTATGGGTATGGGGGCTTCAACATCAGTTTAACACCGGCTTTCAGTACATCCGTGGTGGTTTTACTGGAACAAGGTGCAGTGTATGCGGTTCCTAATCTCAGGGGCGGTGGAGAGTATGGAGAGAAATGGCATATTGCTGGAACTAAGATGCAGAAGCAAAATGTATTTGATGACTTTATAGCGGCCGCAGAGTATCTGATCAAAAGTAAATATACGTCATCTGATAAACTGGCTATAATGGGTGGGTCTAATGGAGGCTTACTGGTTGGTGCGACCATGGCTCAACGGCCTGATTTGTTTAAAGTTGCTCTTCCTGCAGTTGGAGTAATGGATATGTTGCGTTATCATAAATTTACTGCCGGGGCTGGATGGAGTTTTGATTATGGAACTTCGGAAGATTCAAAAGAGATGTTTGAATATTTGCACCGCTATTCTCCTGTGCATGCTTTAAAACCTGGAGTAAAATATCCTGCGACATTGGTCAGTACAGCTGATCATGATGATCGGGTGGTACCTGCACACTCTTTTAAATTTGCTGCTACGCTTCAAAAAGATCAGGGGGGAGATGCTCCTGTATTGATCAGCATTCAAACCAATGCTGGGCATGGAGCTGGTAAACCAACGGATAAAGCTATTGAAGAAACAGCTGATAAATGGGCTTTTTTGCTCTATAATACGGGTTTAGGTTACCAAAAGTAACAAGAGAAATGGTTCATCTGCAGGAAGCAGAATGGCTGTTTCTTTTTTGATATCTTTTTTGGGGCATTGTTAACAAATTTAAGTTTGAATTGTTATGGAAATCGGGTGAGTTTGTAATCCTTTTTATGAATGAACTTATAGGCAATTGTGCCAATTATCATTAAATAAACAATTGTATGAAAAAATCAGCTTATTATCTGTTACTACTAGCCGCTGTACCTCTTGCGTTTAGTTGTAACCAGGGCACTAAAAATTCAGCAAAAGGAGATGCAGTCGCTAAAGCAGACTCCTTAATAAAGAGTGATTGCTTCCAGGCAATAGATGGGAAGGATACAGCTGATTTGAAAATAAAAACATTGAGTACAGGCAAAATTGCAGGTAAACTGGTCATCAATTATTTGGATAAGGGGAAAAATGATGGTCTGGTAGAAGGAAATTTTAAAGGTGACACGCTTTTTGTTGATTATACTTTTAAAATTGGGACAAGTAATCCGACGATTTATAAAAATCCACTGGCCTTTTTAAAAAAGGATGGGAAACTTGTAATGGGGGTAGGACAGATCGAAACCAGTTTGGGGAAATCTTACTTTGTTAGAGGTAAGCCTATTAGCTTTGATAAAGGCCGGTTTGTTTTTGCTTCAATAGATTGTAAAGAGTAAAATATATAGATTTTTGAGACAGGCTCTGCTTTATGGAGCCTGCATTTGCTTTTCGCTAATGCAATTAGGTAGTGTGTGTGCTTATTTATTTGAGTAATAATTAGGTGTCAGAGC
>NZ_QAIL01000281.1 GCF_003061025.1 Pedobacter sp. HMWF019
AAATTGAGCTGGTTTTTGTAAATGGGGGGGCTGGAAAGAGACAAATTGGTAGTCATATATCTTATTATACCGATGGAGATTTGATCTTAATTGGGAGTAACCTTCCGCACTGTGGCTTTACGGATTACAATACAGGCAATAAAACTGAAACGGTAGTCCAAATGAAACCGGATTTCCTTGGTGAAGGATTTCTAGGCTTACAGGAAACCAGATCTATACAAGAGCTTTTTGATAAAGCGAAAGGGGGGATCGCTTTTGGAAAAGAAACTAAAAGGGTTGTTGGAAAGCAGATAGAGAAACTGGAGGGGTTATTGCCTTTTGAAAGACTTTTAGGGCTATTGGCAGTTTTAAAAAATCTTCAAAGTGCTGACGATTATAAAATTTTAAATGCATCTGGGTTTTCACTCGAAATGCAGGTACAGGATAACGTGAGAATTAATATGGTTTTCAACTATGTTAAAGATCATTTCAATACTCAAATCAGTTTAGAAAAAGTAGCGGCTATGTCGAGTATGACTGTACCTTCCTTCTGCAGGTATTTTAAAAAAATCACCAAAAAGACATTTACTGCTTTTGTTAACGAATACCGAGTTGTACATGCTTCAAAACTTTTAGCAGAAAAGCCAACCAGTATCGCTAATATCTGTTACGAAAGTGGATTTAATAATTTTAGTCATTTCAATAAGTCGTTTAAAGAATTTACCGGAAAAAGTGCGTCACAGTATAGAAAAGAACTAAATTCAATAATTTATGAAACTGCTTAGTTTTTTAGAGTATTACAGAAATGTTGGTCCGATCAGCTCTATTTTTGACTATGCGACTTTTGCCATACTGTATTGTAGAAGGCTTGAGGGCTGCAGCGTTTAGAAACTTCGGAAGTTTTTGGTCGTTAATTTATTTTCTTTAATTGCTTTCTCAATCTCAGGCAGGTTCTTTTTATATTCTTCAACATCCCAGGTTAGACTAAAATACTTTGCGTATTCTGCAATTGGCTGCAGCCCCATAGCTTTGCGTCGCTCGTCAACATGATCAGGGTCGGCAATGGGGTAAAAACACATCTTTCCGGTTGATCTGTTTCTAAAGAGCTGGCTACCGTAAGCTTGGGTTTTCCCTTCTCGCATGTTTACGCGATCTTCTAACAAAGCTAAATTACTTGATAAGGTCTTACCGTCTTTTACGGCTGTCCTTATCATCGGTAAATATTTTTGCTGTGTTGCAAGGTTGGCATGCTGGATGACCAGAAATAAGGCATTGCTGCCGTCTATGCCCACATCCTGCGGACCAAGCCATCCATGTTTATCAAGAATTTGCGTTACTTTTATTAAATTCAAGCTATCGGCGATATGGGCCGCATGTACTGCCGAATCAATCCGGGAGGGAGCGGCTTTAGCCTTGGAAAGATCCATCGCTTTGTACCTGCTGCCCTGGTCGGCCTTGTAAATGGTATCCAATACAAGCATTAAGGGTTTATTTAATTTGCTGCTATCAATAGTGAAAGTATTTACCTGTGCGAATGATACAAGATTTAAGAATGCCAGTATAATTATTAAAAAGATTTGTTTCACTTTATTTAGGGTAATTTATTTGTTTAGATCAAATAAAACGATTGATGTTACAGTTAATTGTTGTGAACTAGTTCTTTGCCCAATCAGCCATATACTCGTCAAGGACATCCAAGGGCATGTCGCCCTGTTCAAGCAGGGCTCTGTGAAAGCGGATGAGGCTAAAGTTCTTTCCTAAAGATTGGCTGTACTTGTTACGTAATCGAAGGATTTCCAATTCTCCCACCGTATAACAAAGTGCCTGTCCTGGTATGGCCATATAACGTTCTGCAGATAAAACCGCATCCGCCTCACTTATAGATTCATGTTTCAGCATATAAGCTACAGCCTGTTCTCTGGTCATTTTTCCAGTATGGAGTCCGACATCGCAAACCAATCTAATCGCGCGGTGTATTTCATTATTTAAGGCGCCCATTTGTTGATAAGGATCTGTGTAGCATCCAAGCTGTTTACCTAAAGATTCGACGTATAATCCCCAGCCTTCAGTATAGGCGCTGAAAGAGATATTTTTTCTGAATGAGGGTAATGACCTGTTTTCTTGCTGAAGTGCGATCTGGTAGTGGTGTCCTGGAATCGCTTCATGAATAAATGTTGCCTCCATTCCCAAAAAGGTCACATTGATTTTTGTTGCATCGGGAACCGGAACATAAAAAATGCCAGGTCTTTTGCCGTCTGCAGATCCAATCATATAGGATGGGCCATTCTGCGAGGCTTCGCGAAAGGATTCAACTCTCCTGATTTCAAATTTAGCTTTAGGCTGGATATCGAAGAGTTCGGGCAAATGTGGCTTTATCTTTTCATATACATCTGTATAAGCTTTTAAAACTTCATCCGGACTTTTAAAAGGCATAAATTTCCTGTCAGTTCTCAGGTAAATAAAAAAATCGGCCAAAGAACCTGAAAATCCTATTTGCTGTTTTATTTTTTCCATTTCGGTTGTAATCCGTGCTACCTCGTTCAGCCCCATCTGATAGATTTCTTTGGGAGAATGATTTGTAGTCGTATAGTACCTAACATAGTAATCATACATAGCTCGTCCTGTTGGTATTGCTGATAAGCCATCGCCCTTTGCCGCAACAGGCAGGTAATCTTTTTTGAGAAATACCGCAAGTCGCTGATAGGCGGGAATCAAGTTTTTTTGGAATGCGTAATGGCATTTTTTGGTTAACACAGCACGTTCTTTAAGAGAAAATGTTTTTGGCATATTTCTTATAGGGTTGTAAAAAATACTTTTTGCGCTATCCGTCTCTGCCAACTCCTCCATTTGTGGTATCACTTTAAGCACAAGCGTTTTTGACAAAACAATTCCTTTAGCCATTCCTTTTTTCATATTGGCAATAGCGGTATCTGTATAAGTGCGAAAAGCTATTGTTCTGGCTATCCATTTATGGTAATCGGCAGGGGTTTTAAACGGTTGAGCAGAATTGCCCGATCCCAATTGCCCGATTAATAAGGGAATAGATGAAAATTGCTGTATTGGAAGGTATTCTGTATGATACTGATCTTTCTCTAAATCGGTCTTCAATATGGATTGTAATACTTTGAAAGAGATTCTGTCGGCGGTATTCAGTTTTACTGGATCGAAAGTGCCTAGGAGGGAAAAGTATTTTTTATTAAATCGTGCTTTTTCTGCAGTATAGGTTGATGCACCCTCGTTGGCCAGTTCAGCGTCATAGTTGTGGTTTCCCTGAAAAGTAGCACCTAGTGGATCAAATTTAAGTACTTCTATTGAATACCTTTCAAAGAGTTGATGAAGTGCCTGGTTTCTTGTCTGCCCAAAGGATTCGGTACCAAATAGGAGAGATACGATCGTAGTTAGGATGCCTGTAATTATTTTGTTCTTAGACATGGTAGTTGCTGTTAAATAAAAAACATTTTCATAAGGAACGGTTTCTACATCCATAGAATGAAAGAGAGGTATTCCTTTATGAGGGATAAAAGTACAGGTGATACGGAGTAAAAAATTGTATAGAATTAGCGTATATACCTGCCTTATATTTTTTTATACTGGAAAGGGGTCATACCAGTAAACTGACGAAAAGTTTTTGTAAAATGGGCCTGATCTGTAAAGCCGCACTGATAGGCAATGTCGGTAAGTGAATATTTGTTTTGACGGATAATAGACAATGATCGGTCTATTTTTAGTTTTCGAAAGTATTCTCCCAAGGTGCAGCTAAAATATCGGGAAAAATATTTGGACAAAGTTACAGGATGGATATTCAGATGTTCTGCAAACCTGGAAAGCAGGAGTGGAGTATTCCAGTGGTCATTCAGGACCTCAATAATCTGTTTTGTCCATTCCGGGTAATGTTTTAGTTTTTGATGGTCCTCTGCAAGAAGATTGATGCACAAGAGCTCTGTAGAGGCCTGGCTGTGCATGTCGTTATAGTAATGCTCTTTTAAAATTTTTATTAATCCATCGCTGGCTATTGATTTTTTATTCCAGATCACTTTTGAGTCTTCAGGTATGGTAAGGCCATTCAGGTTAAAGAATTCTTTTTCGAACTCCACATTAAAAATGCGGGTGCCAGCGAGGTAACTTGTATTCTGATGGGGGATACCAGGATAGTAATATAAGCTGCTTCCCTCAGTCTGAATCTCCATAAGATTGGTTCTGATCTCTTTACTTCCGCCAGAAAGAATATGTGAAAAATGCGGGTTTTCATGAAAATGCCAATCTGATGTATGGCCTTGGGGAAATACCGTTTCTGTGGTTATAATATGCCGAAAGGAACTTTCTGAAACCTTTGAACCTACATACCGACCACTTGAAAACTTAATAGGTATTGACATTGGAGCAATTTATGAATTTTATTGGCGAGTCAAAATTACAATTTTATATTGATGCGTATATCCGGTGTAATACAAGAAAAGCAGGCCATAATGACCTGCTTTTCTTGTTGTGGAGCCGAAGGGGGCTCGTTTGGAGAGTTGTTAACTATTTTAACCTACCTTGAAAACTTAAAAATTAATATGTAATTAATTGATTTTTAGTGTTTTGTTGTTTGTTTTTTAATTGCTGGTTGCATTTTTTTTCGAACTTGTATTTTTTAAGTACGCGACTTTATATGTCTAATTTTCTTTTTTTTGAGAGAAATGGTCAAAACTATAGCATTTTTGAGTTCACTTGTCGAACACTCAAATATTAGATGTTGAGATCAGTTTTTAATTAAAATTTAATTTTTAGAAATATCTAGAATTTTCTTAATTCCCCATACGTCGGAAATATGGATTGCAACTGGAATACTATTATGTTTAAGAAAATAGGATAATTTAGCACGATGTCGGCCGTCTGAGAAACATATCTTATTGTCATAATTCAAGCTGATCGTGGGTGGGTCAACATAGT
>NZ_QAIL01000282.1 GCF_003061025.1 Pedobacter sp. HMWF019
TGTTAAATCATTGTTAATTATCGAGGAATTAACATAAAACTAATTTAACCTTATTTAGCTGCTTCGGCTTCCTTTTCAGCGGCCTCCGGAGCTTTGACTGCAGCTGGGCTTTCTGTAACTATTTTTGAAGCAGTTGAAGCCGGTTCAGTTGGTTTGGCTGGTGTTTTAACAGGCGTAGTTTTAGCCGCAGTTGTTCTTGTTGATGGTTTTACAGGCGTAGTTTTAACCGCTGCAGCTTTTTTCACAGCACTGGTTTTTGGAGCAGCTGATTTAGCAACGGCCGGCTTAGCAGCAACTGGTTTAGAAACCGCAGGTTTTGCAGCAACGGGTTTAGCTGGACTTGCAGCTTTTGCAACTGGCGCTTTTTTTGGAGCAGCTACCGCTTTTTTTACAGCAGCAACTGGTTTTGCTATAGCTTTGGCTACTTTCTCTTCTGTAGCAATTGCTGTTACTTTAACACTCTGTGCAACGGGTTTTGCTTTCGCAGCAACTTTTTCCACTACTTTTTCTGCTTTTTTAACACTCTTAGAAACCTGTGCTTTTTTAGCAGAAGCTTTCTTCGCAACCTTGTCTTTCTTCTTCACTACCTCTTCGGTCTTACTGGTTACTGATTCTTTAACTTCCTGCAATTTTTTAGAAAGCTTTTCAGCTACCGACTTACTCGCTTTGGTAATGTCTGCCGCGATTTTCTCTGCATCATGACCGAGATGACTGATCACTTCCAGGAACTTTTCCGTCAAAGTTTTTTCTAATTCTTTTTTTGCTGCCTTTTTAGCAACTTTTTTTTGCACTTTTGATTTCTTGGTTTTCATAATAAAGGTATAAGTTATGGATAATCAATTATTAACTAATTTAACAATTTTTCATATTAAAGCTATTATCATGCCCACTTTTGACATTGTAAGTAAAGTAGACGCCCAAACATTCGACAATGCGATGAACAACGCTAAAAAAGAGATTTTGAACCGTTATGATTTCAACAATTCGAAGAGTACGATAGACCATGATAAAAAGACCAACGTGATCACTATCGTAACAGAAGATGACATGCGGTTAAAAGCCATACAGGATGCCATTATCTCCCGGATGATCAAACAAAATCTGGATGCCAAGAGCCTTGACTTTGGTAAAGAGCAATACGCTTCAGGCAATATGATCAGAAAGGAAATATCTGTAAAAGAAGGAATTGACAAAGAAACCGCAAAAAAAATAGTTGCAAAAATTAAAGCAAGCGGATTGAAAGTTCAAGCTTCAATGATGGACGATCAGGTACGCGTACAAAGCAAAAACATTGACGATCTTCAGGCCGTGATTTCCCTATGTAGAAAAGAAGATTTCGGTCAGCCCCTGCAATACATCAATATGAGAAACTAATGACGATTTAATGTCCTAAAAACCAATAACAAAGAGTGGAAATTATAGAAAACGGATATATTTTTTCAGACGATGTTCAAAAAATTGATCCAATATCAGTACACCATTATTTAAGTACCCAATCTTACTGGGCGGAAGGAATTCCCTTAGAAACTGTTCAAAAGTCAATCGATAATTCCTTATGCTTTGGAATCTATAAGGACACCAAACAAATTGGTTTTGCAAGGTGGATCACAGATAAAACGACTTTTGCTTATCTGGCCGATGTATACGTTCTGGAAGAACACCGGGGTTTAGGTTTATCTAAAAAACTGATGTCGCTGATGCTTTTTCATCCCGACCTTCAAGGTTTAAGAAGGTATATGCTGGCTACGCAGGATGCCCACGGATTGTATGCCCAGTTTGGATTTAAAGCATTGGAACATCCCGACAGGCTGATGGCTATTGTCGTTCCGAAGGTTTATCAGCAATAACTGCTCTTGTATAAAATAGAAAAGGGACCTGGATTCAGGTCCCTTTTTATGCTTAGATCAATTGTGCTAAGGCTTCTTTGCTGAACCCTTTCAATTCATCCGTTCTGTTTTGATGAATCTTTTGCACCCAGTTTGGATCTGCCAGCAGTGGTCTTCCAACAGCCACAAGATCAAAATCTTCCCGGTCCATCCTTCTCACCAATTCATCCAACGAACTTGGTTGCGAACTTTCTCCTGCAAAAGCAGCTAAAAACTCACCGTTAAGCCCTACAGATCCTACGGTTATCGTTGATTTCCCGGTGACCTTTTTGGCCCAGCCGGCAAAATTCAAATCAGAGCCCTCAAATTCCGGTTCCCAGAAACGGCGTTGTGAGCAATGGAAAATATCCACACCTGCATCAGCCATTGGATTTAACCAGGCTTCAAGTTCAGCAGGTGTTTTAGCTAGCTGGTGCGTATAATCCTGAGGCTTCCATTGCGAAAGACGAATGATTACTGCGAAATCCTCTCCAACCTGTTTTCTTACTTCTTTGATCACTTCAACAGCAAAACGGCTTCTTTCGGCTAAAGTTTTACCACCATACTGATCTTTCCGGTCATTGGTTCCAGTCCAGAAAAACTGATCAATTAAATAACCATGAGCACCATGAATTTCTACGCAATCAAAACCTAGTCTTTTGGCATCTGCAGCCGCGCGTCCAAAAGCAGCGATGGTATCTGCGATATCAGATTCTGTCATCGCCTTTCCATTCTCAAAACCTGGTTTATTAAAAGCTGAAGGCCCTTCAAAAGGTGCTGAGGGTACCCATCCGGAATGGTGGTTATCCATAACACCCATATGCCAGATCTGAGGTCCCATTTGTCCTCCCGCCTGGTGAACATTATGGATCACGCTCTGCCAACCTGCCAAGGCCTGCTCTCCATAAAAATGGGGAATATTTTTATCATTGGAAGAAGAAATACGCTCTATTACTGTTCCTTCTGATAAGATCAACCCTACTTCACCTGCCGCTCTTTTTCTATAATAGCTAGCTACTTCTGGTGTAGGTACCCCATCAGGTGAAAAGGAACGCGTCATCGGAGCCATGACAATTCTGTTTTTGATATTCAAAGATTTAAGGCTAAATGGCCTAAATAAACTGTCTGTATTCATATTATTTTCTATAAGTCTTTTTGTATAATCTGTGTGAGTTCGAGAAAAGCTTTCTCATTTCTTCTATAATAAGTCCACTGCCCTACTCTGGTCGATTCTATAAGTCCGGCACGCTGAAGAATAGACAGGTACTCGGAAACAGTAGACTGTGTCAGCCCAGCCTTTTGCTGGATTTGTCCAACACATACGCCAGATTCAAATCCAGGTTGATCGGGAAAATGTACCTCCGGATCTTTCAGCCATTGTAATATCTGTAACCTTGCTTTATTAGACAGTGCCTTAAAAACATCTAGATGATTCATAGCACAAATATATATCGACTTTTTCCGATATACCAATAAGCACTTCATAAATGACATTGCCTTGATATCTGATATACAGTTCTTTCATGAGTCTTATT
>NZ_QAIL01000283.1 GCF_003061025.1 Pedobacter sp. HMWF019
TCAGTTTTTAAAATCAAAAATTGTAAAAAAAAAGGTGATGATGAGAAACTAAAGTAATAAAAAGCTAATATTTGTGTTCATGTATTTTAAGAAATAGGATGGTAAAGATTGACCTTAGAAGTGATACAGTAACCAAGCCGACAACCGGCATGCTGGAGGCGATAATGACGGCCAGAATTGGCGATGATGTTTTTGGTGAAGATGAGAGTGTTTCCGAACTGGAACATAAACTTGCAGCTTTGTTTAATATGGAAGCCGGACTGTTCTGTCCCTCTGGTACAATGACCAACCAGATTGCTATTAAATGTTTTACACAACCGATGGATGAAGTGATTTGTGATCAGACGGCACACGTGTACCGTTATGAAGGTGGGGGAATTGCCTATCACTCCTTGGCTTCTGTTCGATTACTAAATGGTCCAAGGGGGATTTTGACGGCAGAAATGATTGAGCGGGAAATCAATGAGGAAAATATACACTATCCCAATTCGAGTCTTGTAGTTTTGGAAAATACGGTAAACAAGGGAGGAGGCGCTTGTTATACATTAAAAGATATTGAGCCGATTCATCAGCTTAGCAAAGCCAGAGGCTTAAAACTCCACCTGGACGGCGCACGGATTTTTAATGCTTTAGTGGCAACAGGGGACCAGGCCTATGATTATGGTTCTTATTTTGACGGAATATCGGTTTGTTTATCGAAAGGGCTGGGAGCTCCGGTAGGTTCTGTGCTCTTGGGTTCAAAAGAAATGATACAAAAGGCCAAAAAAATTAGAAAGGTTTTTGGAGGTGGTATGAGACAGGCTGGGTTTTTAGCTGCCGCTGGTATATATGCGTTAGATCATCATGTTAACCGTTTATCTCTGGACCATGCCCATGCTAAAGTATTGGGCGGGGTCTTATCAAAAACAAAATATGTTTCGGGCGTGATGCCGGTGGAAACTAATATTGTTCTTTTCGATATTCATGAGTCCTTTTCCACGGCAGGAATAATCAGTGAATTGAACAAAAGAGGCATTTTATGTAACGCCACTGGGCCAAAAACTATTAGATTTGTTACGCATTTGGATGTTTCCGCGGAAATGATTGAGCAGACAGCAGACATTCTGAAAAACTTGATTCCATAATTTTATAAAGATTATTAATGAATAAAATCTTAATAGCCAACAGAGGAGAGATTGCTTTGCGCATTATGCGTTCTGCCAAAGAAATGGGAATTAAAACCGTTGCTGTTTATTCGGAAGCAGACCGGGAAGCTTTGCATGTGAGATATGCTGATGAAGCTATTTGTATCGGCCCTGCGGCTTCCAGTCAATCTTATCTGGTTGCAGAGAACATTATCGAGGCCTGCAGGAGATCGGGAGCGGAAGCCATTCATCCGGGATATGGTTTCCTATCTGAAAATGCAGATTTTGCTAAAAAAGTAAAAGCGGCGGGCCTTGTGCTCATTGGGCCAACACCAGAGGCCATGGAAATTATGGGAAATAAGTTATCTGCTAAAGCTGCGGCTTTGAAATACAATATTCCAATGGTTCCAGGGACTGAAGAAGCAATAACAAACGTGGCTGAGGCAAAGCTTCGCGCTGTAGAAGTCGGTTTCCCGATTTTGATCAAAGCTGCTGCAGGTGGGGGTGGAAAAGGAATGAGGGTGGTAAACCAGGTGGAGGATTTCGAGGAGCAAATGCAACTCGCAGTAAGTGAGGCCACATCTGCATTTGGTGATGGTTCGGTATTTATTGAAAGATATGTTTCTTCACCAAGACATATCGAAATACAGGTGCTGGGTGATACGCATGGTCATATTGTACATCTCTTTGAACGGGAGTGTTCTATTCAGAGAAGACATCAGAAGGTTATTGAAGAGGCACCTTCTTCCATACTTACAGAAGAGATCAGGCAGAAGATGGGGAAATGTGCGGTTGATGTAGCGAAGGCAGTGAACTATGTAGGAGCCGGAACTGTAGAATTTATCCTGGATGAGAATCTGGATTTCTTCTTCCTGGAAATGAATACCCGTTTACAAGTAGAGCATCCGGTTACAGAGATGATCACCGGACTGGATCTGGTGAAAGAACAAATTAAAATTGCCAGGGGAGAAGCATTATCTTATACCCAGCAAGATTTGAAAATAAGCGGACATGCTATAGAACTCAGGGTATATGCAGAGGATCCGGAAAATAATTTCCTTCCGGATATCGGTCTGCTGAAAACCTATCGCACACCCAAAGGAAATGGGGTAAGGGTGGATGATGGATTTGAAGAGGGTATGGAAATTCCTATATACTATGATCCGATGATTGCCAAGCTGATTACATATGGTAAAGACAGAGAAGAGGCAATAGGCAGAATGGTAAGGGCAATTGATGAATATGACATTACGGGCATACAAACGACATTAGCGTTTGGTAAATTTGTGATGCAGCATGAGATGTTTAGAACAGGGCATTTTGATACACATTTTGTAAATAAATATTTTCACGCGGAAAGCCTTAAGACAGAGGATGAAAACGAGGCATTTATAGCGGCACTTAGTGCAGTACTGTCCTTAAAAAAACAGCAGGTGCCTTATCTGTCTGAAGAAACGAGGTCAAAGGAAACAAACTGGAGAAGAAACAGAAGTTAATATTAAAGATTTTTATGTTTACAGGAATTATAGAAACACTTGGTGAGGTTAAAGAAGTTGTTAAAGAAGGAACAAACCTTCATTTCAAGATCCGGTCTGATATTAGCCGGGAATTTAAGATAGACCAAAGTGTTGCGCACAATGGAGTTTGTTTAACCGTTGTTGAATTGAATGAAGACAATTACACGGTTACAGCTATACAGGAAACTCTTGAAAAAAGTAATTTAGGAGATTTGAAAGTGGGTAAAAAGGTTAACCTTGAGCGTTGTATGTTGATGAACGGAAGGCTCGATGGGCATATTGTTCAGGGGCACGTAGACCAGACTGCAGTATGCATTAAAAGAGAAACTCTTGATGGGAGCTGGGAATATAGGTTTCGTTATGATGCTTCGAAAGGGAATGTTACTGTAGAAAAGGGATCCGTTTGTGTAAACGGAATCAGCTTAACCGTTGTTCATTCGGAACTCAATGAATTTTCTGTATTCATCATTCCCTACACGTTTGAACACACCAATTTGCATGAAGTAAATGTTGGTGATACAGTGAACCTGGAATTTGACATCATAGGTAAATATGTGGCCAGGTTGGTCAATAGGTAAATTATCTTTTCAAGTCATCTATTTTACTTTTGATGAAGGCGGCAAGTTTGGGGTTTTTATCTATTTCCTTGAAGTTTTTCAAGTATAGATTGTAATAGGTTACTGCGTTTTTCTTGTCATTTAGCTTGTTCTCATAAAGTAGCGCAATATTGTAGTACAGACTGCCATTGTTTTCGAACAACAAGCCCCGTTTGTAAGCGTTAAGCGCTTCATCATTTTGATGATTGGATTCATAAGCTTCCCCAAGTAAGCCATAGTAGGAAGCTGTTCTTGGGGAAATGCACTCAGTGATGGTCTTGTTGAAGAATTTTACTCCATTTTTGGCGTCTCTTAATCCTCTGTAACATAAGGCAATAGAGTAAGAAAGGTTCTCGTTATTGGTATCTTCGCCTTTGATTTTCAGGAAATAATTCAGTGCATTTTTATAATCCAGAAGATCAAAATACGATTTAGCAAGATGGTTGAGTGTCGAAGTTGAGCTGTCTCCAAAACTCAGTAACTTTAAGCCGGTTTGAATCGCTTCGGAATACTGTTTTAGAGCCCTGGCAACAGGTAATTTGATTCTTAACAAATGAAGATTGGCACTATCTGCCTGTATCGCAGGTTTTAATACCTCATCAGCTTGTTTGAAACTGTTAAATTTGAAATAAGCTTCCGAAAGCGTGGCCGCAATCTCCGGATCAGCAGGGTTTAACTTATTTACCTGTATTAAATATTTAAGCTGATCCTCCGCTTTACCAGCTTCAAAGTCCAAATTCTTCTGACTTAGGAGGGCAAGTTGTTTATTTGCGTTGAAGTTTACACTATCAATACTGAGAATTTCTTTATAATAACTGCCTGCCTTTTCCATGTTTCCTCTTCTTAAATTTACAGTACCAAGATTGTAAAGTAATGCTATGTTTTTTGGTTCCAGGGCATGTAAATTAAGGTAAATCCGTTCTGCATTAGAAAGATCTCCTGCCATCAGATAACTATAGGCAAGCTGCCTCCATACTTTAACTTCCTTACCATCCTCCTTATAAAAGTTCTGAAGGTAATTTACAGCATCAGTATATTGCTGGTTTTCATAATATTCGGTGAGCTTAACAGGATCAGGAACAGATCTTTTTTGAGCATGCAATACCAGGGGCAGAATAAAGAGCAGGAACAAGGAGAATATGTTTTTTGTTAAACGCATAGCGGCAGAATATGAAATTTAGTAATTTTATTCAAAACTAAAGTATTAGGTATTGTTGAATAAACCAAAACTTATTGTCTTTGTTTTCCTAGCGAAGGTATTATTGACCAAACATTACGGGGATACAGTTTGTTGTTTATTCAATAGGATTGATTTTTAATTAAAAAAACAAAATATGGATACTTTAAAGAAGTTTGAGTTGATGGAAAAGATTGTAAGGGAATTAGAAGATTTGCAGCACTCACAGCAAGCCCTTATCCAGAAGCTTGGTAAAATAGAAGTGGATAATATAGAATTAGGGGATAAAAGACTGGATAAAGATTTGCCCGATATGCATCAGAGGGTTTCCGATAACCTGGATACCATTAAAGGAATATTGGAATATTTCGCTGAGAAAACTCAGAATTTTGGCGATAAGAATAATGTTGATGCCTTAAAGGAAAAACAAGCCATTAATAACGCCAACAGTTAATAAAAAAGGTGCTCAAATTTGACTTTGGGCACCTTTATTCTTTTGTTGGGTCAACTGGTATTTTAATCGTAAAAATCGTGCCCTTTCCTGGCTCACTTTCTACTGTGATGTCTCCGTCGTTCCTTTGCATAAATTCTTTGCAGATCATTAGCCCCAGGCCAGTTCCTTTCTCGTGCATGGTACCCCTGGTAGAAATATTTCCCCCACTGAAAACATTTTGAACAACTTCAGCCGGCATTCCAATGCCTTTATCTTCTATAAGTAAGTGGATGAATCCTGATGTTCGCTGGTAGCTGGCTGATATATCAATGATACCTGCAGTATTGCTGAATTTAATAGCATTGTTGATGATATTCCTCACAACGATCTGTATCATCAGCATGTCGGCAAATACGATTACATTGGGGAAAACATTGTGTACAATCCTGATTTCTTTAATAGATGCGGGGGGCTGATGGTAATCAATTTCATTGATAATGAGATTTCGTAGATTAAAGTGCTCCTTATTAATCCCATAGCCTTTAAGTTGACTTCTGGACCAGTGCAGTATGTTTTCCAGGAGATCGGTGGTATAAATGATATCTTTACTTAAAATAGGAGCAAGCATTTTGAATTCTTCGGGAGTAATGATGTCATTCGAAATCATCTTAAGTACTTCGGATAAGTTGACAAGTGGTGCGCGGAGGTCGTGTGCTATGATTGAAAAGATTCTATCCTTTAGCTGGTTTAATTTTTGAAGTTCAACCGCCTGATCTTTTATCTTTAAAGATTCTTTTTTGATAGCCGTCTGGTCCTGAAATTTAACAATAATTAGATCGCTGTTTAAATTATCGTCGATCATATGTGTAATATCTGCTTCAAGGTCCAATATCCCTCCCGGAGTGTCAATTTTCAGATCTAGTTTTCCTGAAGTTTTACTTTGCAGATGGTGCATAAAATTTGGCTGTGCTCCAAATAATTCAATGGCATATTTACCTATAATCTTTTCATTAACTATGAAATACCTTTTAAATGCATGATTATAGTCTATGATTCTTTGTTGCTGATCAAGGATCACAAAGCCGTCTTGCATTAATTCCAATACTTTTTCTCTGGCAACAGGCAAAATATCGAAAAGCCTAAATCTGTAGATTCCGATAGAGACCAGAAAGATGGTAATAATAAATGCAAAGGGTGTGACATCAAGATTGCCCAGTGGTCTGAATCCGAGTAGATAAGATATGTTGGCCAGCCAGGGAATCAGTGCACCCATCAATATGCTGTAATTTTGCTTTTTATAGACAGGATCTGCCTTCCGGAATTTGCTGATGAGCAGGTAACTCCCAGTGCCCAGCAAAAGATAAAAATAGATGGTGAAAATTCTATATCCTATTCCCGGGACAATTACAGCCATTGGGAAATCATTGTTGTAGCTGATATATAAGTCTTTGTAGTGGATGTGGTGATGAGTATTAGACCAGACCAGAACCAAAGTTGCAGCAGGAATCAATAAGGTCATCACGAGGTTAACTGGCTTTCTGAACCAACGGTCTTTCCCTGTCATTTTCAAGCAAAAGAAGAACCAGGTAAGGGGCAGTGTAACAATCCCAATGTACTCTATATTGATAAATGTCTTTATTTGTGTTAGTGTGGAACTGGCCAGTTCAAAGCCATAGCCAAGTGACCATACCGCATTGGCAAGCATCATTAAGCCAAACCATCGAACGGCACCCCGGTCCCTGTTATATACATAATAGGAGATAAAGAGCGTTATAGTTCCGCAATAGATTAACGTTAAGGAGTAAGAATTAAAGGTAAATTCCATTTAATAACTAACCATAAAAATAACTTCTCATGAATAAAACAACTGATTTTAAACTAGTACAGAATAGTACATAAATTTACATAATATACTTC
>NZ_QAIL01000284.1 GCF_003061025.1 Pedobacter sp. HMWF019
ATCTTACAATTGATAGACAAACTAAGTAGTGGAAGAATTAAAGTAAGCTTATTAGATAAGAATACATTTTGGGTATTTTGGGCAAGTTTAATAGTGTTAGTTTATGTTCTTAATGTTTTGAAATATGTTCCGAAAGACCGCTATAAAAAAGTTGTAGATAATTATTGTAATTCGCCATTGAATATTAAGCTTAAAATGTGGATGATCTTCATTCAACCTGTTGTTTTATTAATTATTACTATAACCCTACTTGTACTCACAAAGCATCATCCAAGCTAGCGCAGAGTAATATAACGAAGCCCGGTTAATAAATACGGGGCTTTGTTGTTTAATCTATATAATTTTCGGCTCTAAGCCTTGCAACATAGCTATATCATAAGAATGTAAATCAGGGGGGCAGTAGTAATGTAACCTGACCGGTTCGAAATCCGAGAGGGTTACATAGAAGAATTAGATAAAGCGAAACAAGGTACTGCTTCATATGAAAGGAAATGATTAATTACTCACTGTTGTACATTGGATTGGAGTTGCTAAAAGCGGGTTAGCTCCCATCATGGTGAGGGACTTGAAAAAGCTAACTAGATTGCTGTTGTAAAATAATAGCTTTTTTACTTTACTCCCAGATCATTAAAAAGTAATCGTCCCAGTCTAAATATGGTGTATGTGAAAGGCCAATATTTCAGATTTAATTGGTTTTATATTTTAATGTATGTGATTCATGCAATCTTTCATTATATTTATGTTCAATAACAGTGAAGTCAAAAAGTGTCTTGAATAAGTGGATTTTATAGTACCCAAAAAATGGTAATTTACTTGTGAAAGAGGGTCAGTATTTTTAAAACTACATGCTTTTTCAAAGGATGAAATTAAAACATTAATATTCTCAATATCTTTTTTTGATAACATATGGGTTTCTATGTATGAATTGTAGAGGGTGTTTCACAAACTGTGTCAATAGTGTAACTTTAAACTATCGACATAAGTATGGCAACACAAGAAGACTTTGATTTTGAAAGCTTCAAAAAGGAAGCTATCGCTGGCTTATATGCCGGCAAGAAAATGACTGGCACGGACGGCGTACTAGCCCCGATGATGAAACACTTTCTGGAATCTATGATGACCGGTGAGCTGGAGCACCATATTTCCGAGAGTAAACTGGCTGGTCAGGCTAACCGCAAGAACGGCAAAAGCAAGAAAACAGTACGGAGCTTAAGTTCGGGAGAGTTTGAGCTTGAAACCGGCCGGGACCGTCTGGACACCTTTGACCCTAAGGTTGTCCCCAAGCGTCAGCTGATCATTACTGAGGAACTGGAAGGGAACATTCTCTCGATGTATGCCATGGGCATGAGTACGCGTGCAATGCGTGATTATGTGCAGGAAATGTACGCCATGGATATCTCTGCTGCTGAGATTTCAAGGATTACTGACAGTGTGCTTCCTGCAGTACAGGAATGGCGCAATCGTCCGCTGGAGGCCGTTTATCCCTTTGTATTCCTGGATTGTATGTTCTTCAAGGTTCGGATAAACGGAGCGGTGGAAACCCGTGCCATCTACAATATACTGGGTGTGGACATTGAGGGCAAGAAAGATGTGTTAGGTCTTTATACTTCCGAAAACGAAGGCGCCAAATTCTGGCTGTCAGTGCTTACCGATTTGAAAGCGCGTGGTGTAGAAGACATCCTGATTGCCTGCATTGATGGATTGAAAGGTTTCCCTGAAGCGGTGGAGGCGATTTTCCCAAAGACAAGGGTGCAGCTTTGCATTGTTCACCAGATCCGTGCATCCATGCGCTATGTCCCTGAGAAAGATAAGAAGGCCGTAATGGCTGATATGAAACCAATCTATCAGGCAAGTAACGAACAGCAGGGATATGAAAGACTGCTGGAGTTTGAAGAGAAATGGGGTAAGAAATATCCCCTGAGCTGTAAGTCATGGCTGGACAACTGGGTAAACCTCTCTGCATTCTTTGAGTACGACCAGGTGATCCGAAAGGTCATTTACACCACCAATCCAATTGAGGGTGTGCATCGCCAGATCCGTAAAATAACCAAGACAAAAGGGGCTTTCTCATCCGAACAGGCGCTTATGAAACTCATGTATTTGGTCATTAAAAATATCAGTAAAAAATGGACAATGCCAATCCATAACTGGGGACTGGCATTTTCACAGCTTTATATTAAATTTGGTGACAGAATTCTTCAGGAGAATAGAGGCTTCTGAGAGGCGTTAATTTTGAAACTGACACAGTTCACGTTACACTCCCAATTTACCCGAATGCAGAGTAAATAAAGTTATTTTAATACTAATGCCAATTAAACACAATAGTTAAGTTCAGCTTGACTATTGTGTTTAATTGGCATTTTATATTTCCCCCATTTCGAGAGGTGATTTTACTTTTTAAATTAAAATCCACTCAAGATCTTTTCCCTTCAAAATCCTACGATTCCCACCAATTTCTTGGTTTTGTTTTCGTTTCTGTTAAATATACTTCAAAATCTTGTTGCTTAATTTTGCTTTATAATGCAGTATATTTAATTTATGTGTAAAATTATTTGTTTTAAATTTGGATTGATACGAAATAATTTTTAAACTTGATTAAAATTTGAATTAATTAAGTAATACACCTAAAATTAACGGAATGAGCATCTCAAACTTACTTAGCCGTCAGGAGTCTGCCAGGGGGGACCCGGTTGAATGGAAAACAGAAGGTTATCCCTGTAAAACTGGGAAGTAGCCTTAAAACTGACAAAAGAGGAGGGGCATTACCTGCTGTAGAAGGTCGGTTCCTTTTTCTCCCTTAGCAGATTTATTATTCATTTAACACAAAAAAATTATGAAAACAGTTTCAAAAAACATCAAGTTCCTCCGTCTAATAATGGGGTGGAGGCAACGTGAAGTAGCGGAGCTACTTAGAATTTCTATTCCCGCATTTTCGAAAATTGAAACGGGGGTAACGGATGTCAATATTAACAGGCTCCGTCAAATTGCAGATCTTTTTAAGGTATCTATCGTTGATATGTTTTCCAGTGACTTTACAGGACTCAAATCGGAAGATACTTTGAAAATTGAAGAACTGAGTGAGAAGTTGCATCAAAGGGAAAGCTTGTTGGTAGACCTTCAAATGAAGTTGTTGCAGCATTATGAAAAGAAGCCAACAGTCATCAACATAGGGTGACCATAGATAGCCATTAGATTGATTTTTGTAGAAATTATTAATC
>NZ_QAIL01000285.1 GCF_003061025.1 Pedobacter sp. HMWF019
TCCAACGAATGGATGTTACATCGGTTTCCTTTAACTTTTCATCAATTCTTAACAATACTCTTTTACCAACGACACTTTTTTTAGGCATTTTAAGAACCGCATTACAGATTCTGATTTCAAGATTATCGTTTAGATAAAAGCTTTCGGTTGCAAAAACATACTTAGCTCTGAAATTGAATTTTTTAATAAAAAGCACATCACAGTCCACCCACCAACCGCCAACCAGATAAAGTAGTTTTATTCTGAACCAGTCTGAAAATGTAGCGTATGAATTCTTATTGTCTTTGAATATTAAAGATCTATTTAAAATTTCATTTGCGTCCTTAATGATTATTCCTTCCGGAGCATTGAGAATTTCATTATATGTGTACAGGTGGAATTCCACGTCGTTTGCTATAAAAGAATTTAGACAAAGGACTTGTAAGTCACCAATGACTGGATCAATCCACATACTTTGGACGATATTTTTTGATTTCATAGTTTGCATCTAGCTTATTTTCGTTTATTCAAAGTGTTAATTATTACTATTAAGCAACTTTGTAAATCCCCTTGCAAACCTTTGTAGCAAAGAACTTTCTTGGGTAATGATCTCTGCATCGGCTTGCATCCCATTTTTTAAGATAATCTTGTGATTTGGATCTTTATTTTCAAATTGATCAAAACTTATTTTTGCAATAAATACACTGTCTTTAAAAGCCACATCAGACATATAACTTATTTCGCCTCTTATCAAGCCGTATTGTTCAAATGGATAACTTCGCATTTTTATCAATGCCCTTTGGCCGGCTTTTACTTTTCCCATATTATATTGTGGAATTTGAACTTCACCAAAAAAGTCTGAATTAGCTGGATTTACAACAAAAACTTCCTCATTATTATTTAAAGTTTGATTTTCCTGGATTATACCTGCATAACTGATCTTTCCAGCCACGGGTGCAGTTAATATGAATTTACTTATCCATGCATCAGTTTCTGTAATCATATTGCTAAGTGATTGAACAAAACTTGCTTTTTCATCCTGAATGGTATGATCTAAATCAATGATTTCCTTTTGCTTACTTGCATAAATCGTATTATTATTCAATAATGCCGTAGTACTTTGCTGTAGAGGATATTGTCCAGACAGATATTTGTTTTCTTGTTGCTTATACTCGCTGTTTGATACTATTCCTTTTTTAAAGAGCTTTTTATAGGCTTCAAACTCTTGTTCTACATTGGTGAATTCCTGATGTTGTACTTTTTGTTGCACTAGAATTTGATCTTTTAATTTTTCGATTTCCTTTAGGTCACGTTCCAGATATTCCTTACGATTAATATAATAACCACCGTTTTGTGTAGATACATACTGTAAATATTTCTGATAAAAGTTTTGATAGGCAGATTGTAGTTCTCCTAGATTTAGACCTGTTACTGAAATTTCTCCAGCCAACCCAGTTTTGATTAGTGATGCATTAACTTTTGACAGAAGATCATGCAATTTCAGAACATCTCTATGATTAGCAGTACTTTCCATAAAAACTATGGGATAACCTTTGCTAACGGACTCTCCCTCTTTGGCAAGAAGGGCAATAATTTTACCTGTTTGCTTAGAATACACAGATTTTGGGGCATTCAAAGAGTTTATTTTCAGCCCGGTTTTAACTACATCTGGATATTGTATAAATGCAGAAACCCCTACAATTGCTAAAATTATGATCAGGATTAAAGTTATTCCTCTGCTGATTATCCAGGAGGGAACAGCAGATATGATTTCCTGTACTTCCTCACAGTTTACATGATAGTCTATTGTTGAATTAGTAATATTTTCTGGCTGATCTATCTCCATCTTCATACCCCCACTTTTATACACCCAGTTCAAGTTGATTTCTAACAAGTTCATAATATGCACCTTTCATTTGAATTAAATCTTGATGAGTACCTTCTTCGGTTATCACTCCTTTATCTAGTACCACAATATGATCTGCATTTTTTACGGTACTCAGGCGATGCGCTACAACCACTACTGTTTTTCCTTTAAAAAAAGCTTCTAGATTTTGCATAATTACTTTCTCGTTGTTTGCATCGAGTGCATTAGTTGCTTCATCAAAAAAAATATATTCGGGATCCTTATATACTGCTCTCGCTATTAGTATGCGCTGTCTTTGCCCCTGACTTATTCCATTCCCAGAGGCCCCAATTTTAGTATTTAATCCTAGTGGTAATTCTCTGATGAAATCGCTTATATTGGCTACCTTAATGGCATGTAATAACTTAACCATGTCAGGATACTCATCTCCTACTGCAATGTTGCTGGCAATTGTATCTGAAAAAATGAATCCATCTTGCATTACAATCCCACATCGGCCTCGCCAATAACGATATCCTATCTGATGCAAATAAGTATTGCCTATCCGGATTTCACCTTTTTGCGGTTCGTAAAATCTCAATAGTAGTTTCAGTATAGTCGTCTTGCCACTACCACTCATACCAACTATTGCTGTAGTTTTTCCTTCTGAGACACTAATACTTACATTTTGTAATACTGGTTCATTGCCTGCTCCAGGGTAACTAAAAGTGATATTTTTAAGGAATATGCTTTTACTCAAAGGCAGTTCATTTAAAAATCGCTTTTCGAGTGGCTCTTCATCTTCTAATTCATGAATTTCGTTTAAACGTTCTAGACTTATCTTTGCGTCTTGAAATTGCTGAACAAAACTAAGCATCTGTTCTAAAGGGCTATTTAACTGACCAACGATGTATTGTATAGCCATCATTGTTCCTAAAGTTAGCTGCCCATCAATTACTGATTTTGCTACTATAAACGTTATTAAAATATTCTTGCCCTCATTAATAAAAAATGTTCCAAACTGCTGATATTGCCCAAGCGCTAAACTCTTTACACTAAATTTAAATAGTGATGCTTGTATTCTCTCCCATTCCCAGCGTTTTTGCCTTTCACAGTTATTCAACTTAATCTCCTGCATTCCACTAATCAATTGTACAATTGAACTTTGATTTTCCGAAGAAATGTCAAATCTTTTAAAATCTAACTCTCTTCTTTTTTTTAGGAAAAAAATGACCCAAAGACAATACAGGAAACTGCTTATGGCGAAAATGATAAAGACATTCAAATTAAAGTAAGCCAGTACAAAGGCAAATATTATAAAATTAAACAATGAGAATATTGTATTTAACGATGAGCCAGTCAAAAAAACTTGTATTCTTCCCTGATCGTTCATTCTTTGCATAATATCTCCTGTCATCTTCGTATCAAAGAAGCTCATAGGAAGTTTCATAAGCTTGATTAGAAAATCAGTAAGTATGGAGATGTTGATTCTTGTACTCATGTGAAGCAATATCCATGATCGAATAAAATCAACACTCATTCTTCCTAAGAAGAGCATTGTTTGCGCAATTACAATAATGTAAACAAAACTCAGGTTTCTGGTATTGATCCCTACATCTACAAGTGATTGAGTGAGGAATGGCAATATTAACTGTAATAAACTACCAACTCCGAGTCCTAAAATAAGTTGAATGATGAGCTTTTTATATTTGAACAAATAGCTCGACATATATGTTAAATCCAATACTTTAGTTGGACTACCTCCCTGATTGTAAAACTCAGGAGCCGGCGAAAGCACTAGCGCTATTCCTTTTGAATGCCCATCATTTTGTGTACTTAACCAATGCTTTAAAAACTCAATTTCGGTATATTTAACAATTCCCTTTGCAGGATCCGCTATATGATAATTTTCCCCTTTTGATCCTGGAATTTTAGGTACCTTATATAATACAACGAAATGATTTTGACGCCAGTGTAGGATACAGGGCAGATCTATTTCTAAAAGTTTGTTTAAACTAATCTTAATACCTGTTGTCCGAAATCCGATCTTTTCTGCTGCCTCACTAATCCCTAATAGGGACACACCTGCTCTATTAATACCTGATATTTCCCTTAATCGTTGTAAATTATAGTTTTTACCATAATATTTAGCAACCATACGCAAACAGGTAGGGCCACAATCCATTTGATCCGGTTGTTTAAAGTATGGGAATTTCTTGGCCATCTAACATATTGGGTTTAACATATCTGCTGAATACTTTTCTTATTTTTTCAAGCCGATGGATTGTAATTTCTGCTACATCTAACATCCGTTCTTTACTCTCTTGAGCAGTTACTGATGCTGCTTCCTTGGAAATGAATGGGTATAGAATCATCTTATGACTGGTCATTTGTGACAGTACAACGTCTACTTTGTCTTTCTTTTTGAATCTATATTTCACTATAGGCTTAAAAATTCTTTTGTACAAAACGATAAACCGAACCGACTCAAAAGTATTAACCCAAAACCTATTTAAATTTAGTGGCACGGCGTCACCAAATCTTTGAATTCCCCCACATAGCATAGCAGCTCCCTGTAAGTTTGCTTCAATAATAGCTGTTATGAGATTTTTTTTTGCATAGAAATCTGTAAACTGATGGTCGTCAGTCACAATAACAATAACGTCTTCATCTTCGTCAATGGCGATTTGAACTGCAGTTACTATATTTCGCCAGAGATTACTCTCGTTAAATCCACCCTCCAAACAACCTACTACCCTAACATCAAATTCTGACCGATAACCAAATTGCTCGTCAACGTAAGATCTACAGTTTTCGCAATCTGATTGTGTTAAACTAACAATATAAGTTGAAAGAGTTATATCTTGGAATTCATCTATTATGCTAATCATTGCTAATTGTGTTATAGAATGAACTCACCTGATCCAACTGAGAGAATTTTTCGATCACATCATCAAAGATTTTTGTCACTCGTCCCACAATATTATTTTGAGTGGTTACATCAGAATATCCAAATTCTTTTTGTGTTGATATAAAGGGATAGATTACAAATTTTTTCTCCGCCAAATATGAAATTTTATAATC
>NZ_QAIL01000030.1 GCF_003061025.1 Pedobacter sp. HMWF019
CACCGCCAGTTGCGGCTTAAAATTTTCGTTTTTTTACCGTTTTCGGCACAGTGAATTGCTGATGCTGAAAGAACATTATTCACTACAAAATTAAGATATTATGAAGAAAATATTAGGTGTGCTGGCTGGTGCAATACTGGCTGTGGCATGTGCTCCGAAACAAGATTACAAAGCAGAGCGTGATGAGGTCATGAAGTTTCATGACGTGGTTATGGAGGACCATGGAGTGGTGGTTAATAACCAGATGAAACTGGACTCCCTGCTTAAAGATTTAAAACAATTAAAAGCGAGCAAGCCCTCACTCGATACTGCAGCAGCAAGAAAAGAAATGGAGCAGTTAAAGTCCAGCCTTGGTTCTGCAGAAGACCGGATGAACGACTGGATGCATCAGTTTGAACCGGATGTGACCGGAAAGTCAAATGATGAAGCTATAAAGTACTTCAAAGAAGAAAAGGTGAAGATTACTCGTATTGATAGCTTGTATAAACAGGAAATAAAAACTTCAGGTGCTTACCTGGATAAACTGAAAAAATCATGAGGTTTAGCACTTTATTTATCGCGCTCGCATTTCTTTTTCTTCTAAGCTGCAAGGATAAACCTCAGCGTTTGCCTTTTTTACAGTCGGAGATCAATGAAAAGGTGATGGATGGCAAAACAGTTCAGGATACAATTTTTAAGACAATACCGGCCTTTAAATTCCTTAATCAGGACAGTGTTGAGGTAACCAATAAAGATTTCGATGGGAAGATTTATGTGGCAGATTTCTTTTTTACCTCTTGTCCAACCATTTGTCCTACCATGCACCGGAATTTATTGAAGGTGTACAAGAAATATGAAAATAATCCGGAGGTGAAGCTCGCTTCACATACTATAGATGCAAAATATGATGTTCCTTCAAGAATGAAAGCCTATGCCAATAAGTTGGGCATCAAAGGTACACAGTGGGAATTTCTATGGGGAAGCAGGGATGAAGTTTATGCATTGGCGGAAAGAAACTATCTGGTGTCTGTAAAGGAAGATAAGGAATCGCCCGGTGGTTTTATTCATCAAGGCTACCTGGTGCTGGTAGATAAAGAGAAACGCATTCGCGGAGCTTATGACGGCACTGTTGACGAAGATGTGAAGAAGCTGATGGTGGATATGGATACCTTACTCCAGGAATATAAAAAGTAGATTAAAGAGGATGTTCAGTAAGATCTTGCTGAGAAATCGCTTCTTCTGAACATCCTTTTTCTTTTTAGAAGATCGAAACTTTTAATAACTGAAAATGTTGTAGGTTTTAAATTATTCTGCGACATGAAGAAAGCTAAAGAAAGTTTGTTTGAACGATTTTCAACTAAAATAACCTGTTGGACAGGTAGTTCAACCGCATTTGGGATTGCATTTACTGTTATACTCATATGGGGTATTACAGGACCGATCTTCCATTATTCGGATACCTGGCAACTGATCATTAATACGGGAACTACGATCGTTACCTTTCTGATGGTTTTTCTGATCCAGAAATCTCAAAATAAAGATTCAAAAGCTATCCAGTTGAAGCTGAATGAATTGATTGCTGCCAGTAGATACGCAAGTAACCGGATGGTGGATATTGAAGATCTGACAGAACTTGAACTGGATGTATTGCATAAATATTATCAGGAGCTTTCTGATAAGGCAGAAAGGGATCAGGATATCCATAGATCGCATTCTATTGATAAAGCGAAGAACCTTGCAGAGGAAAAAGATCAGTTGAGAGAGAGCCAGAAAAAAAAAGTTGATTAGATTAGGGAAAATCATGCGAAGTCAATGATGATTTCATCACCTATAAAAAAGAATAATGAAAGTATTTATTCCGAGAATAATTCCAGAAGCGGGAATGAAACTGTTGAGAGAGGCAGGTTTGGAAGTGACCGTCTGGACAGAAAAAAGAGCATTGAGTAAGCAGGAACTGATTGATCATTGCATGGATCAGGATGCCCTGCTCAGTGTAAGCAGCCGGATAGATGCTACATTTTTAAATACCTGCAGGCACCTTAAGGTGATCGCTTTACATTCTGTGGGTTATGATAATGTAGATGTAGAAGAGGCTACAAAACTAAAAATACCGGTTGGAAATACCCCTGGGGTCTTGAGTGCTGCGACAGCGGATACAGCTTTTTTGCTGATGCTGGCTACCTCTCGCAAGGCTTTTTATATGCATAAACAGATTCAGAAGGGTAAGTGGGGCTTTTTTGAGCCTACTGCAAATCTTGGGATAGAGCTTTATGGGAAAACTCTTGGGGTGTACGGCCTTGGTAAAATTGGAACTGAAATGGCCAGACGCTGTAAGGGCGCATATCATATGGACATCATCTATCATAACAGGCACCATAACCAAGAGGCGGAGAAGGAGTTGGGAGCAGTAAAAGTATCCTTTGATGAACTTGTTAAAAACAGCGATGTATTAACTGTTCATACCGCTCTTACGCCTAAAACTAAAGGTGTGTTTGATTATCATATCTTTAGCCGGATGAAGCCTGAAGCCATATTTATCAACACGGCGAGAGGAGCAATACACAACGAGGAAGATCTTAAAAGAGCACTTGAAGAAGGTTTGATATGGGGTGCCGGGCTGGATGTGACAAATCCGGAGCCTATGCACGCAGACAACCCTTTGCTGGATATGCCAAATGTTTCGGTATTACCTCATATTGGGTCTGCCACTGTGCAAACCCGGGATGCAATGGCAGTCCTGGCAGCAAAAAACATTATTGCCGGGTTAAAAGGACAGAGACTTCCGAATATTGTAAATCCAGAGGTATACGAAAATTAAGCATTTTCGTGAAGGTGGAGGTGGGTTTTTAGCCTGTCAATTTCGTGCTGCATATAATTGACCCGGTTTAAAAGATGTCTGATGGCATCAATTCCTTCGATGTTGATGTGCAAGTCGTAATGCAGGTGAATATACCGCTCTACCTCGCCAAACTGATCTTCATGGATAAATTTATCGTTGTCAATAAGGGTAAGTAGTATAATTCCCGACTCTTCAAGCGAAATGATGAATTCCGGTTCTATATTATAGTTGATGCAATATTCTGTGATTTTAATAAATTCTGGTTGCATAGATTCCATATTATTTAAGATTTAGCCAGTTCTTTGAACAACTCTTGCTGTTTCTCTGTAAGATTGACCGGGATTTTAACGGTATAGGTTACAAAAAGGTTGCCAAATTCGCCCTCTTTTTTATACACAGGAAAGCCTTTTCCTTTTAGTCTTACTTTGTTATTGTTTTGTGTACCAGGCGCAATTTTTAGTTTTACCTTGCCGCTTAGCGTTTCTATTGTGGCTTCTCCACCCAGAACCGCAGTGTAAAGGTCAATCTCTACGGTTTCATATAAGTCATCGTTTAAGCGCTTGAATACGGGATCGTCTGTGATGTTAAATGTAATGTATAAATCTCCATGAGGGCCTCCATTTACGCCGGCTGCACCCTGGCCTTTTAGTTTTATGACTTGTCCGTGGGCAATCCCCGCGGGTATAGTGATTCGAAGATTCTTGCCATTTACAGTTAAAGTTCTTTTATGAGTTGTGTAAGCTTCCCTTAAAGGCAGTTGTAGTTCAGCCTGGTAGTCCTGCCCTTTATATTTAGTGCTGCTTCGTTGTGAACGTCCTGCTCCACCAAACATCGACTCAAAAAAATCAGAGAAATCACCACCGCCAAAATCTGCATTAGAATATCCTCCCCCCTCAAAAGGGTTTTGGCCAGTATGTTGCTGTTGTGAACGCTGAGACTGTTTTGCTTTTTCAAACTCATCTGCATGCTTCCAATGCTCCCCATGTTCATCATATTTCTTGCGCTTTTCGGAATCACTAAGCACTTCATTAGCTTCATTGATCAGCTGGAACTGTTTGTTTGCCTCTTTGTCATTAGGGTTTAAGTCAGGATGATATTTTCTTGCCAGCTTTCTATAAGCCTTTTTGATTTCATCAGCCGACGCTTTCTTATCAATGTTCAGTATCTTGTAATAGTCAATAAATGCCATATAAATATAGGTC
>NZ_QAIL01000286.1 GCF_003061025.1 Pedobacter sp. HMWF019
ATGGAACTTCTTGCCGTAATTGTAGGTCTGCAGACCATCAAAAGCCCCAGACAACAAGTAACCGTATACTCAGATTCTAAATACGTTGTTGATTCTGTAGAAAAGAAATGGGTCTTTGGATGGGTAAAAACAAGCTTCAAAGGCAAAAAAAACAGCGATCTTTGGATGCGCTTCCTGAATATATACAAACAACATGATGTAAAATTTGTCTGGATCAAGGGGCACAACAGCCACCCTGAAAACGAACGCTGCGACCAGTTAGCAGTAGCCGAATCCAGAAAAGGCAATACCTTGCCTCCTGATGTTGGCTTTGAAGCAGAAAGAAACAAACCTTCATTTTTATAGCAGAGCACAAAATAAAAAAGCGGAATCCAGTTCCGCTTTTTTATTTTCCATACCTTATATAACTACACCTTTACAGCTTCTGCACTGTTTACTTCCCGCCTTGTCTCCGGAGAATGCTCCAGCATCAACTGTTCGGCCATATCTACCATTTTCTCAGAACCAATGAAGATAGAAACCCTCTGGTGTAAAGCGGTAGGCTGAATATCCAGAATCCGGTTAAAACCATCTGATGCTTTTCCACCCGCCTGTTCAATAATAAAAGCCATTGGGTTACACTCATACAACAACCTCAATTTCCCATTCGGAGAGCTTGAAGTCGTTGGGTACATGTAAATCCCACCCTTGATCAGGTTCCGGTGAATATCCCCCACCATAGATCCAATATACCTTGAGGTATAAGGTCTTCCGGTAGACTCATCCTCTACCTGGGCATATTTCAAATATTTCTTCACCCCTTCCGGGAAATGCACATAATTTCCTTCATTAATGGAATAGATCTTTCCATCTGCAGGTACCTTCATGTTCGGGTGCGACAAGCAAAACTCCCCAATTGAAGGATCCAGTGTAAATCCATTTACTCCTTTTCCTGTTGTATACACCATCATGGTTGAAGAACCATAAATCACATAGCCAGCCGCCACTTGCTGCGTCCCCTTTTGAAGTACATCATCAATAGTCGCCATACCATCCACAGACTTTCTGCGATAAATAGAAAAAATCGTCCCTACTGCAACATTACAATCAATATTGGAAGATCCGTCCAAAGGATCTATACATACAATATATTTGGCATTTTTAGATACCGGTGAATCAATAGGTACAAATTCTTCTTCTTCCTCAGTAGCCACGATACAGCACTCTCCCCCGCTGGTCAAAGCAGAAATAAACTGCACGTTTGCAAACACATCCAGCTTCTGCTGGCCTTCTCCCTGGATGTTAATGGTACCGGCTGCCCCCAGAATATCAACCAGACCTGCTTTGTTCACCTCCCGGTTTACAATTTTTGCGGCAATCCCTATATCTCTCAATAACCTTGAAAGCTCTCCTTTTGCATAGGGAAAATCTGCCTGTTTTTCAATAATGAACTGTCCTAATGTTTTTATACCCGACATGTACTTAGTGTAATTAATACGTTATCTATTGCCTAATTCTATGGCCTCTAAGGTATGTATTTTTTCTTCTGAAATACAAAATCGAATTAAAGTTCTTACTTTATGCCAGCCCGATTTTCCTGCTGCACCGGGATTTATATGCAGACTTTTGATTTTTTCATCGTACATCACCTTCAGGATATGAGAATGACCAGTAATAAAGAGCATAGGAGGCTTAGTGTAGATATCTGGTTTTACGTTCTGAGAATATCTTCCCGGATAGCCGCCAATATGTGTCATCCAAACATCCACCTGTTCACAGTTGAAACGAAGGTGCTCTGGAAACTCCGCGCGAATCTCCTGATCATCTATATTTCCATAAACTCCTTTAAGCGGTTTAAATGCAGCCAGCGGTTCTGCAACGCCTACACCAAAATCTCCTGCATGCCATATTTCATCGCATTTATCGAAATATTTAAATACAGCATCGTCCAAAAAACTATGCGTATCAGACAAAAGACCTATTGTTTTCATCAGTATAAAATTTGTTTTTTAACGGAGATGAAGCTATCATGAGCATATTCATTTTTGTTTGTGTGTGTTTGCTCATGATGGTTTCATTTAATATGATTTGAAAAGTGTTTTAAACTATATACCCTGAAGCCATCTCCAGGGCGAGTACCCAAGCCCGTAAAGCTAAAAAGCCAGAAAGAAGTCTTTCAGCAAGTGTTGATAAGCATCGGTATATACGCCTCTCCCCGCATAAATATAGAATTTTTCATGCTGTACGGGCCGATCTCCGAAACCAAAGCAAATGATTTGCCTGAATTCTTCTTTGTTTTCATCCGAATACAGATGAATAATCTTATGGGCAAACAAACGATACAAAACCGCATTCAACATCAAATCAGCTGCTTGTTTTACAGGCAGAATGACCCAGAATAGCCCTTCAGCAGTAAGGATTATGGCTACTTTTCTGATCAGCAATTCAAAAAAAGCTTCATCTGCATGCCGCGCAATTCCTTTTCTGGCTTCCTGGCTTTTAAGGTCATTTACAAAATAAGGTGGATTAGACACAATCAGATCATAGCGTACCGATGGTTCAAAAAGAGAGATATCCTGATGAAAAACATGCAGACGGCCTGCAAAAGGAGACCTGATGAAATTGTATTCTGCCCTTGTAGCCGCTGCTTCGTCAATTTCTACGGCGTCAACATGAGCCTGATCAAAGCGCTGCGCCAGCATCATGGCAATAACACCCGTACCTGTACCGATATCAAGAATGGAAGCGGGCGCATTTTGCCCGGATAAGGTGCCCAGCAAAATCCCGTCTGTATTGATTTTCATTGCGCAATCTTGTTGATCAACTTCAAATTGCTTAAACCGGAAAATGCTGCCCATGGACTAACGTTCGTAGATTTCCAGAGGTAAGCCGTCGGGATCGTTAAAGAAAGTAAAACGCTTGCCGGTGTATTCGTCTACGCGCACAGGCTCGATAACTACACCCATCAATTGCAGCAGATTTACAGTGGTATCTACATCATCTACTTCAAATGCCAGATGCCTTAAACCAGCGGCTTCTGGCCGGGAAGGTCTTTCTGGTGGGTTCTCGAAGGAGAACAGTTCGATCTGATAATGGTCGTTTATGGCCAGGTCGAGTTTGTAGGATTTACGCTCGGCTCTGTAGACTTCCTGAAGTACGGTTAATCCGAGGATACGTACGTAGAAGTCTTTGCTCTTTTCATAATCGGTGCAGATAATGGCTATATGATGAATTCTATTAAACATTGTCGTCTTTTCTGATGAGTTATGCCAAAGGTAAAAAAAATGAAGACAAATCCGGGATTGCTCTTCGCGGACTGGAGTCTTTGCCTCGCTTCGCTCTTATGGCAAAGCCCCCTGAGGTCCGCTCTGAGCAACCCCGGATTTGCTGGGCGCACACCTGTCATTTTTTATACTTTGGTTTAACGCATAGGCAAAGAGACCGAATGTGGGGTGGTCATACGGGCATATTCCACAACTGGCACAGCAGTATGCAAACGAACTGGCCTACCTGTCTTTTGACTTACAGGCAGGCCAGATATAACATTACATGATTTATATTATATGGTATAGCTTCCAATAAATTAATACTATATGGCTATAATACAGATTACTTGCTTTTGAGTTGCTCTACTTCTTTTTTCAACTGTTCAATTTGCGCTTGTTGCTCTTGGATTGCGGCAACCAGTACTGGGATCAAACTTTCTGTTTCTACTTTTTGATACTTTGCTGTTTTGGTATTGTTTTTACCGGAGGTATACATCTGAGAGGTTTCGTAAACCAGTTCAGGAAACTCCGCTTTTACATTACTAGCCAGAAAACCGTATTGCGTTCCTGCAGGGAATTTAAGGTGCTTAAATTGAGCCGTATTGTACTGAAAAGCAACTGGTTGCAAGTTTTGCAGGTGTGCGGCAGGATCAGCAATTTTATTGATATTAATTTTCAGATCCTGTTCTTCAATTTTTTGTGCCTTTACGGCGA
>NZ_QAIL01000287.1 GCF_003061025.1 Pedobacter sp. HMWF019
CTTTAATAGTTCAAAAAAGGCGTTTTGGGATTAAGCCAGCATCCCGAGTAGCTCAGCTGGTTAGAGCATCTGACTGTTAATCAGAGGGTCACTGGTTCGAGCCCAGTCTCGGGAGCAATACCAAAAGCCTTTCAGTTCGTCTGGAAGGCTTTTTAAATAGCCAGCACTCCTTCTTAGCTCAGCTGGTTAGAGCATCTGACTGTTAATCAGAGGGTCGCTGGTTCGAGCCCAGCAGAGGGAGCCAAAAAGGGCAAGCACGGTAAAACGGTCGCTTGCCCTTCTTTTTTACCCTCATAATTATCAAGTTCTCTAGAAAATGGTTTTATTTCTTTTTGGAAAAGAAAGGTTTATAGAATTGAAATGGTCAATATAATAGCTTTCTAAAAGATTGAAGTCTTGATATTCATCCACACCATGATCTTAAATGCATTATATTTGTATTATGATATCAAGCGATATTTTTTACGGAAATTTCGAACTTGAAGATATACTAAGCGATCTCATAAGCTCGGCACCCGTTCAAAGGTTAAAAAATGTTCATCAGGGAGGTGCCATTTTTTTGGTTTCTCCAAATGTTGGTCACAGTAGATATGAACATTCTATCGGAGTTATGCTTCTTGTTAGGAAACTTGGAGGTAGTCTGGAAGAACAGGTTGCGGCCCTTTTGCACGATGTCTCCCATACCGCTTTTTCCCATGTTATCGATTATGTCCTGCAACAGAAAGGAGAAGAGTATCATGAGCAAATTTTTGAAGAAGTAATATCAAATTCCACTATACCATCTATTCTCGCTAAATATGGATTCAGCACTTCTTTATTGGAAGACCCGAAGTTTACCTTGCTTGAGATGCCTCTTCCTGCCCTCTGTGCGGATAGGATAGATTATACGATTAGGGATTTATATCATTTTGGACTAATCAATATTGTTGAGGTACATGATTTTATAAATAAACTTGGTGTTCAGGGTGGAAAGATTGGTGTTAAGAGTGAAAAGGTAGCTTCATGGATTGCCAGTAAATATCTTCAGCTCAACAATGAGTATTTCAGAAAACCCGAACATATATTTGCCAATATCAAGTTTTCTGAGTTGATTGCTCTCGGACTAGAAAAAGGCATTATTATTTTGTCTGATCTCTGGGG
>NZ_QAIL01000288.1 GCF_003061025.1 Pedobacter sp. HMWF019
GGCAAATGGCGATACAAAATGCAGTATGAATCAACTGCATAATTTTTAATCTCGAAGGGTTCATAGTTTAAACGTTAATATAAACGAAGATAAAAAATCTTTTAGAACTTCCCACTGGCACCCCCGCCTCCAAAATCACCGCCCCCAAATTTAGCCGCTTCGGCAGGAGGGGTACCTGTACTTGAAAAGGTTTCAGCAATAACCAGGGATTCCACACGCATATGGTCCATCAGATGCTTCTCCGCAGTTTCTTCGTAGGTAAAACCATGCTTAGGGATTTTGAGGTAGCGGATAACACCATAGGCGATAGCGATCAGTCCAGCCCCGGTAAGGCATAGGATCGCTTCCAGAGACATTAAATGGAAGTAATTTCGAATGGTGAAGGCGGCGGCGGCAACCAAAAGCAGCCCAGACCGTAAAAGCACGACGTCTTTCTTTCTCAAGCCCCATGCGATATAGACCAGAGGAATAGCGATTGTCCAGAACCAGAAGAACAGGCCAAAGGGCAAATTTTCAGAACCACTCAGCGATTCATTCAGTGTTCGGACCACAAAGTAATTTCCGGAAAGATATAAACACATTAAAGCAACAATTTGCAGCATGATCAAGGCTTGGCCATAATACCATTTTTTTAACCGGTCATGTGTTCTTTCTGCCCATAGATACAGCAAGCCCGCAGAGATGATCAGGACGAATGGAAGCAAAAGCTGCCCTGTTGGGCCGGCTTTATACAGGAGGAAAAAGACAAAAGTCAGCAAAGAAATTCCTGCAGCTGCAGCCATGAGCATGTCCGCAAATCTCAAAGCCAGAAACAGGCAGTAAACAAACATCACAGCAGAAATCAGCAAAAATCCATTGATGTCTCCCCATTTAAAGCTCTCGAAAGATAGCCAGCACAATCCCGTTAAAAAAGTTCCTGCACTGATCAATACCAAGGCGTCATCTACACCGGACTTATAATGATTACTCTGGCCAGCCATCAGTTCCAAGCCCCCATAAGTGAGGGCTGCAATCAGGAATATATACACAGAAAAGTCTATGGAATGCGCATCTATAAACATCAGGGAAATCATTCCTGAAGCCGCGGAAACAATTATACAGGTGAGGATGAAAAGGCCGGCCCTGATCCAAATCCCAGGGCTATAAAAACCATGAGGATATTTTTGTTTAATCTCCTGCTGTTCTGAAGTTGTAATCAGGCCTGCATCAAAAGCTTGTTCAGCTTCATGTTGAATTTGAAGGTGTTGTAGCCAGGTTTTATTGTAGATGATCATGCCGTCTTAATTTTTTTGTTTAAACGAATCAGTAAAATAATAATGGAAACGGCCGAGGCAATGAAGTAAAAGAAGCCCAGGAAAAAGGCACCTTCTCCATCTCCGGCATTAAATAAGGCCCTCATCACAAGGCTACTGATCGCGATATAACCGTAAAGTACGGTCAGCATCAGGAAATAAAAGGACTGGCGGGTAATTGCTTCCTTATAAATATAGGCCCCAAGAACAAATACCCCCAAAAGAAAGAGGTACGCGATACCAAATTCATAATGAATAAAATAGCCGGCAAGCAATGCAATAAAGCCAATATGGATACCAAAATGCATATAGGTAAAACCAAAATGCTCTTTTACCTTAAAGCGGCGGCCTGCGAAATCGGCTGCAAGCAGGAGTAAAGCCAGTAAGATATAGGTGTAAATGATGGTTTGGTTGTCGTAATTGCTGCTCATCAGCAATTGTTTTGGTGTGACAGAGACCCCCATCCAAAGCGCCAGATTGGTAATGGCCAGGCTCAATAAGCCAAGATGATCAAATTCATAAGCCAGAAAAAACAAAACCACCATGGGGATAAAAGTAGCCAGGCCATAATTTGTGCCAAAAAGATGATACTGAAACTGTATATAACCCACAAAGGTCAGAAAGCTAAGTGAACCCAGTAAAAGGGCATAATCAAAAAAAGAACCCGGAGATTTTACCCTTTCCCTGCTAAACGGCAGTTTTTGTTTAAAACAATAAAAAAAACAAGCCCCGCAGATCAATGCAATGATCAGCAGAATGACCTGATGGCCTATCGTGTCTATATTTTGATAAATGAGGATACCCAATCCGGTACTCAGCAGCATAACGCCAAGGTACAACAGGGTTTTTAACTCCCAGTGCAGGGAAAACAAAGGCTGGGCTTGCTGCTGCTCAATTTTTTCAAAGGATTCGACACTGATCAGCTGCTCTTCCCTTAACTTTTTTAAGAGGTCAAAATTCATAGGTTTAGCGTAGGTATACCCAATAATACGGAAAGATCTGGAAAACCAGATCATTTACTGTCAAATTGACAAGTTTAAAGATTGGAACAAGGCTTGATAAGCTGTATATGTTAAACAAAAATAATCCTAATATATGAGCATAGAAGAAAAAGGAAGTATTTCCATACACACCGAAAACATTTTCCCGATCATTAAAAAGTTCCTGTACTCAGATAATGAAATCTTTTTGCGCGAGCTTGTTTCAAATGCGGTTGATGCAGTACAAAAAATCAAACGCCTTGCAGCTCTTGGTCAGTACAATGGTGAGCTTGGGGAACCCCTTGTTGAAGTGGCGCTGGATGAAGAGAAGAAGACCATCACCATCTCAGATAATGGTTTAGGAATGACTGCTGAAGAGATTAAAAAGTACATCAATCAGGTGGCTTTCTCCGGTGCAAGTGAATTTGTAGAGAAATTTAAAGACGCCAAAGATGCCAACGAAATCATAGGTAAATTTGGTTTAGGCTTCTATTCGGCCTTTATGGTAGCAGATCTGGTAGAGATCCAGACCTTATCTTACCAGGATGGTGCCGAGCCAGCAAAATGGACTTGCGACGGCAGCACCAGTTACGAAATTTCTGAAGGCAGCCGGACCACCCGCGGTACGGATATCATTCTGCACATCAACAGCGAATCAGAAGAATTTTTAAGCAAACAGAAACTGGGAGAAATCCTGGATAAATATGGTAAATTCCTGCCTGTTCCAATTAAATTTGGTACCACTACAGAGCAGGAACCGGACGGAGAAGATGAAGAAGGAA
Source organism: Pedobacter sp. HMWF019 (assembly GCF_003061025.1). GTDB lineage: Bacteria > Bacteroidota > Bacteroidia > Sphingobacteriales > Sphingobacteriaceae > Pedobacter. The sequence goes on from NZ_QAIL01000288.1 coordinate 3,055, forward strand.
AACCGAAAACCAAATCTGTAGAGGTAGACAATATCATCAATACCACCAACCCGATCTGGACAAAAGCACCTGCAGATTTGTCAGACCAGGACTATCTTGATTTTTACAAGCAACTATATCCCTTCTCTGAAGATCCTTTATTCTGGATCCACCTGAATGTAGATTATCCTTTTAACTTAACAGGTGTATTGTACTTCCCTAAAGTAAAGAATGATTTCGATATGCAGCGCAACAAGATCAAGCTGTTCTCCCGTCAGGTATTTATTACCGATGAGGTTAAAGACATTGTTCCCGAATTCCTAATGTTGCTGCACGGGGTAATCGATTCACCAGATATTCCTTTGAACGTATCCAGAAGCTTTTTGCAGGCAGATAGTAATGTGAAAAAGATCAACAGCTATATCACCAAAAAAGTTGCTGATAAATTACAGGAATTATTCAATAAAGACCGTAAAAGCTATGAAGAGAAATGGAGCGATATCGGCCTGTTTGTAAAATATGGTATGGTAAGCGAAGAGAAGTTCTATGATAAAGCCAAAGATTTCGCTTTACTGACCAATACAAAGAACGAAAACTTTACTTTGGAGGAATACCGTGAAAAAGTAAAAGATTTTCAAACAGATAAAAACGGACAAGTAGTGTATATCTATACCAATGATCCGGCTAAACAGGATAGTTTCATTCAATCGGCCAATAAAAAGGACTACGATGTGCTTTTAATGAACTCTGCGATTGATAACCACTTCATTAGCTCATTGGAACACAAGCTGGAAAAAACATCTTTAAAACGCGTAGATTCCAGCGTAGCGAGTAAGTTAATTGAAAAGGACGAAAGCACAGAATCTGTGTTAACAGAAGAGCAGTCTAAAACGGTAAAAGAGGTTTTTGAAAAAGCGATCACCAAGCCAGGTATGCATGTAGAGGTAGTTGGATTAAATCCAGAAGAATTACCTGTTACTGTAACCATGGATGAGTTTATGCGCAGGATGAAAGATATGGCCCAAATGGGTGGTGGTATGGGTTTCTATGGCAATATGCCAGACAACTACAAGGTCGCTATTAACGGTAACCATAAATTGATTTCCCGTATCCTGAAAAGCGAAAATGAAGAAGAGCAGAAAACACTGGCTAAGCAAGCGGTGGATTTAGCATTGTTGGCACAAGGTATGCTGACAGGGGCTGAACTGACTGAATTTGTAAGCAGAAGTGTAGAGCTGATCTAATCTGGATTTAAACAGAATATTTGATTAACCCCGCAGCGTTTAACGTTGCGGGGTTTTTATTTTTCTGAGATATTTATCTGGAAAACAGGATACATTGTATAAGCTTGAATTAATTTAATAAATTGCTGCTGTTAAAAAGGGCTTCTTGAAAATACGATCCAGTTTTATATGCGCTTTATTGCTTAACCTTGCAGCCTGTTACGGTCAGCAGAGGCCGCAGTATTCTCAATATATCTTAAACAATTACCTCTTAAATCCAGCTTTAAGTGGCATAGAAAACTATACAGATATAAAGATAGGCTATCGAAACCAATGGGCGGGGCTTGAGAATTCACCAAAGACCAGTTTTGTTACCGCCAACTGGGCACTCGGAAAAGAATATCTATGGTCGAATGCCCTGTCTTTTGAAGAAGATGGAGATAACCCCATGAGCAGGAGTTATATGCAAAACTATACCGCTTCACCCGCACATCATGGGGTCGGCTTTACTGCCGTAAGAGATAAAGCAGGTCAATTGTCAACCCTCACTTTTAACCTGACCTATGCTTATCACCTTCGCTTATCAGATCAGTTAAATATGTCTTTAGGCGTAGCGGCAGGGCTAACTAATATAGATCTTGACATCAATGCCCTGCAGTTTGAGAATGGCAATGATCCCGCATTGAATAATGCAATTGGCAGCCAGCTTAAACCAGACCTCTCCACAGGGATTTGGATCTATGGTGCCCGTTTCTTTTCAGGGATCTCTGTACAACAGATCCTACCTCAAAAATTAAGCTTTACCAGGTCTCCTGGCGAGAATACAGGTAAGCAAGTACCACATTTTTTTGTCACTGGAGGATATAAGGTGAGTGTAGACGACGATATCAGCATTATCCCTTCGGTGATGCTGAAGCAAATCCAGGCATTGCCGACCTCCCTTGATTTTAATGTAAAAGCAGCCTTTAAAGATAAGTTCTGGTTGGGTGCCAGCCTTCGAAAAGATGATTCCTATACTGCCATGGCCGGATTCAACCTGGGGCATTTTGTCAACCTGACCTATGCTTATGATTTTACCACCTCCCAGTTAAATCAGGTCAGCAACGGTAGCCATGAAATTGTACTGGGCTTCCTGCTGAACAATGTATATAAAGTTATCTGCCCACAAAGAATGTGGTAAGCTTATTGTGCGTAACAATTCACAAAGCATCGCGTCTATAGCTATATAAGCTTATGAATAAAATCACTTTCCTAAAAAAACACTTCTGGAATGGCTTGTTTCTAGCTGTTGTACTGGTGCTTCTGTTTGTTCCTTCAGCAAAAGCTTATCTGATGCAGGGTCTTATGCAGGTTGGCTTGTTTAAACCTCATACAGAAACAGCGGCTCAGGGAAAAGCGACAGACCTTCGCGGAATTAAATTCAAAGACGCAGAAGGCAATAGCATTGATTTGGGCGATCTGAAAGGAAAAGTGATCTTTCTGAATTTCTGGGCTACCTGGTGCCCACCTTGCCAGGCTGAAATGCCCTCTGTAAACCGGCTTTACGAACAATTTAAAAACAATAAAGACATCGTTTTTTTCTTTGTAGACGCCGACGGCGATTTTGCAAAAGCTAAAAAATTCATGGATCGGAAGAAATACAGCCTGCCTGTATATTCCATGGGGAGTTCCGTCCCCGAGGAAATTTTTAAAGGCTCGCTGCCCACCACAGTCGTGCTTGATAAGGAAGGCCGGATCTCTTATAAAGGAGAAGGAGCTGCCAATTATGCAGACCAGAAATTCCTGGATTTCATGGAAAAATTAACCAGGATGTAAAAAAGTGTTAAATGAGATTTGAAAAACAATATATTAGTTTGAAAAGGAGTATTTTTGTATATCGTTAAAACCTTAATAGATATGAAAAGGAATTTAATAATGATCGCCGGCCTTCTTACAGGGATAACCTATGCTTCAGCAGGCTACGCTCAGCAAACAGATCTGGTTGCTGATCAGAATCCAAGATATGCAGAGAGTGTAAATAAATACAGCAGGATGGCAGATTCGCTAACCTATGCACAAGGAACAACTGTTCAGGAAACCTATAAAGCATATGACTGGTATGAAGCCAGAGAAGAGCGTCGCCGTTTAAGGAGAGAAAGGAATTATCAGCTTTCCCTGTACGGCGGATATAGCAATTATGACAACTCCTGGTATTACCCAGGATATAACAATTACTGGAACTATGGAGGGTATTCAAGATACCTTTATCCATCATTCGGTTTCCGGACAAGGAATTTCTGGTTTGGCTTTTAGCAATAATAAAACACATATATGCAACTGAAAAGAATAATTACTATAGCTGCTTTTGCAGTTTCAGGCCTGATCATCACTTCATGCTCTAGGCAAGTTACCCGTGTAAGTACCGATGAAGCCATCGACGTTAGCGGAAACTGGAACAATACCGATTCAAGACTGGTGGCCCAGGATCTGACACAGAACATCCTGGGGGCAGCCTGGCTGAGCAATCACCTGGAGCAAAATGCAGGTAAAAAACCTGTGGTGATCGTAGGGATGGTTCAAAACAAAAGCCATGAGCATATAGAAGCAGAAACTTTTGTAAAAGACGTAGAGCAGGCATTCCTGCAAACACAAAGAGTACGTTTGGTACAGGGCGGAAAAAAACGCGAAGAACTGCGTGCAGAGAAAGCAGATCAGCAATCTAATGCTTCTGTATCCAGCATGAAGAAATTCGGACTGGAAAACGGAGCAGATTATATTTTGCAAGGTTCTATCAACTCCATCGTCGATTCTCACAAACGTAAAAAAGTAGTTTATTATCAGGTGAACCTGGAGCTGACCAATATCCAGACCAATGAAGTGGTATGGATCGGAGAAAAGAAGATCGCTAAATATGTTAAAAACTAGGATTATTGGCGGGCGCTTAGCATGACAACGATCCGGATGAATATTTTTAGAGCATCAACTCTTTTTGGATTGATGCTCTTTCTTTTTAGCTGTGCCAGCTATAATGACCGTACTGCGCTGTATTATAAGCAGATTGCAGATGGAAATTATGCACAGGCCAAAACCGAGCTGGATAAAAACAGCTTGCTGAAAAAACCAAGAAATAAACTACTCCTGTTGATGGAGGAAGGTAAAATGGCCCATCTGACCGGAGATTACGAAGGCAGTAACCGCTATTTTAATGAAGCTGATCAATTGCTGGAGCAGGGGCTTGGCGGAATCATGGACGGTACTGTTGGGGTATTGGTCAATCCGATGTCGCAAACCTATAAAGGAGAAGACTTTGAAAAATTCATGATCCACTATTACAAGGCCCTGAATTATTTCTATTTGAACAATACGGATGAAGCCATTGTAGAAGCCAGGAGGATTACCCTGCAATCCCAGGAGCAAGGGGATAAATTCAACAACAAAGAGAACCGTTATTCTAAAGATGCCTTTTCTCTAATGCTGCAGGGCCTGATCTATGAAGGCGGGAGGGATGTAAACAATGCTTTTATTGCCTATAGAAATGCAGCAGATGTTTACCTCACCGCACCCGACACCACTTATTACGGAACAAAAATACCGGATGGCCTGAAAAAGGATGTGATCCGCACGGCTTATCTGAACGGTTTCCAGTCTGAGCAGAGCAAATACGAAAAACTATTTAACCTGACTTATACACCGGAAAAAGCACCGGAAGGTGGAGAGTTGATCTTGTTCTGGGAAAATGGGCTGGCACCGGTGAAACAACAAAAAGAATTTTTCTTTTCCCTGATCAAAGATGATTACGGAAATATGGTCTTTACCGATGGGAATTTTGTGATCCCTTTCTGGGATTATGATCCGGCAAAAGTGAACAAAGCTTCTGTACAAAGTTTAAGGGTAACTTACCCGATGTATGTGGCCCGGCCACCTTATTATAGCAGTGCAACCGCCAGTAATGGCAATTATGTTATTTCTCTGGAGAAAGCCGAAGACATCAATGCGCTGGCCTTTAAAACCCTTGACCAGCGTTTTGCCAAAGAAATGGGTAAAACCCTGGCCCGCCTGGCGGTTAAAAAAACAGCAGAATACCTACTGACCGAAAGCGGAAAAGGAAGCGGTAAAAACGGGAAGAATGATGGTTTACTGACTGGCCTTGGCTATGGTATGCAGTTGTACAGCTTGCTTTCAGAGAAATCCGATACCAGGAACTGGCAATCTCTGCCCAACCAGATTAACTATGCCCGTATTCCCTTGCAAAAAGGAGAAAACACCATTACCCTTCAACTTAAAGGAGCCAACGGACAAGACCAGACCAAAACCATTAAGATTGAAGGAACAGGCGGATTAAAATTCTACAATTACGCCTCTTTACGTTAAAATTTATAATTATGCAGGAACCATTTGATATCACTATTGGTCATATAGATTACGCTGTATTTCCCGAGGGGAACGACACTTATGCCATTTTTAAAGACGGGGCAGAATATGCCCATATTCAGAAAGACACCGATCTGCAATGGATCAGACTGGATATGGAAACCGGTACACCTCTGTTTGAAAGCGATGAAGAAATCAACCAGATAGGACGAGAGATTCTGGCTTATGTTCCTGAGCCGGAAGAAGAACATCTGGACGAGGAAGAAGACTAACCGGCCCAGCTTTCCCGGTCCAGGCTCCGGTAGTGGATGGCTTCGGCCAAATGTTCCAGCCGGATCTCTTCACTTTCAGCCAGGTCGGCAATGGTTCTGGAAACTTTAAGTATCCTGTCGTAGGCCCTGGCGGAGAGCCCTAGTTTCTCCATGGCCTTTTTGATCAGCAATCTTCCGGCCTCATCAATCTCACAACGCTTACGAACCATATTTGGGCTCATTTGGGCATTACAGTGCAGGCTTTGGTGATCCGCAAAACGACGGTCCTGAAATTCCCTGGCGCGGATCACCCGAGCCCGGATGCTGCTGCTCTTTTCCGTTTCTTCCAGTGAAGAAAGCTCATTAAAATGGACTGGGGTAACCTCTACATGCAGGTCTATACGGTCTAATAAAGGGCCTGAGATTTTGCTAAGGTATTTTTGTACCAGACCCGGGCCACAAATGCATTCCTTTTCCGGATGGTTATAGAACCCACAGGGGCAGGGGTTCATCGATGCGATCAGCATAAAGCTTGCAGGATATTCGACACTTAACCTCGACCTGGAGATGGTCACCTGCCGTTCTTCCAGAGGTTGCCGCATAACTTCCAGTACAGAACGTTTAAATTCTGGCAATTCATCCAGGAAAAGCACCCCATTATGTGCCAGGGAGATTTCTCCCGGCTGTGGATTCGCACCGCCACCCACCAGGGCCACATCTGAAATGGTATGGTGCGGGCTGCGGTAAGGTCTTTCTGTCATTAGAGAATCCGCTGCCGTTAGTTTTCCAGCTACAGAATGAATTTTGGTGGTTTCCAGAGCCTCCTGTAAATTCAAAGGCGGCAAAATAGTGGGCAGTCGCTTGGCCAGCATCGTTTTTCCCGAGCCCGGCGGCCCAATCAGGATCAGGTTATGTCCACCCGCTGCAGCGATCTCAAGTGCACGCTTAATGTTCTCCTGCCCTTTTACATCAGAAAAATCCTGCTCATAACTGTTGACATTGTTATAGAATTGAGTCCTTGTTTCTACAACCACGGATTCGAAGACCTGCTTTTTATTGAAGAAAGCAATCACTTCCCCCAGGTTCTTCATTCCATACACCAGCAGATCATTCACAATGGCGGCCTCCCTTGAATTGTCCTTTGGAAGGATAAATCCGGAGAATCCGGCTGCCCTGGCCTGGATGGCTATAGGCAATGCTCCTTTTATAGGCTGTAATCCGCCGTCTAAGGAGAGTTCACCCATAATAAAGTATTGGTGCAGCTCCTGTACTTCTATTTGTCCAGAGGCCGCTAAAATACCTACTGCGATAGGAAGGTCATAAGAGGAGCCTTCCTTGCGGATATCTGCAGGGGCCAGGTTCACCACAATCTTTTGCCTTGGCATTTTAAAGCCTGCTGTCTGTACGGCGCTTTCAATCCTGCGCAAGCTTTCTTTAATGGCATTATCAGGCAAGCCAACTATATGATATTTATTTCCGCCACCAATACTGACCTCAACGGTAATGGTTAGTGCATTTACGCCAAACACAGCGCTTCCAAAAGTTTTTACAAGCATATTCAACAGATTAAATGTGCCAATGTAGAGGAAAACATTTTGAATATCATTATGCCGCAGAAATAAAAAAAGCCCGTTTAAAAACGAGCTTTTTTCTAATACCGGATCAGATTTTACATCTTTCCCTGTGGCATTTTTGGCATATTACGCATCATTTTAGCGGCAGCAGCCGGGTTAGAAAACTGTTTCATCACCTTACGCATATCCTCAAACTGCTTGATCAGTTTGGTTACATCTTCCACTTTATTTCCTGAACCATTGGCAATCCTTAAGCGTCTGCTTTGCTGAATGCTGTCCGGGTTCTCTCTTTCGAATTTTGTCATGGATTGAATGATAGACTCTACGCCTTTGAAAGCATCATCTTCAATATCCACGTTTTTCATCATTTTACCTACGCCAGGAATCATGCCCATCAAATCCTTCATGTTACCCATTTTCTTGATTTGCTGGATCTGGTTGTAGAAATCGTTGAAATCAAATTTGTTCTTGCGGATCTTCTTTTGAAGTTCTGCAGCCTCTTTTTCATCAAATTGTTGCTGGGCGCGCTCTACCAGGGAAACCACGTCACCCATACCCAGGATCCTGGAAGCCATCCTATCCGGATAGAAAACATCCAGTGCTTCCATTTTCTCCCCTGTACCAATAAATTTAATCGGCTTGTTCACAACCGATTTAATCGATAAAGCAGCTCCACCACGGGTATCACCATCCAGTTTGGTCAGCACCACACCGGTAAAATCCAATCTGTCGTTAAATGCTTTTGCTGTATTAACCGCATCCTGTCCGGTCATGGCATCAACAACGAACAGGATTTCGTGCGGTTTTGTATGTTCTTTAACAGCCGCAATCTCATTCATCATCTGCTCATCAATGGCCAAACGACCGGCAGTATCGATAATGATCACGTTGTTGTTTTGTTTTTTACCTTCTGCAATCCCTTCCATTGCAATTCCAACCGGATCTTTAGATTCCTTGTTGACATACACAGGAACACCTACCTGCTCCCCAAGGATCTGAAGCTGATCTATCGCAGCCGGACGGTAAACGTCGCCTGCAACCAGCAAAGGTTTTTTTCCTTTACTTTTCAGGAAATTGGCCAGTTTACCAGTAAAAGTGGTTTTACCCGCTCCGTTTAGCCCGGCAATTAATATAATGGTTGGATTGTTTTTTAAATCAAGATCGGTCACCTGGCCACCCATCAGGGCGGTCAGTTCGTCGTTCATAACCTTGGTCAGTAACTGGCCCGGAGATACGGCGGTCAGTACGTTTAAGCCTAATGCTTTTTCTTTAACATCGTCTGTAAACGTCTTGGCTGTTTTATAATTTACGTCGGCATCCAGTAAAGCTTTACGGATCTCTTTCATGGTTTCAGCCACGTTGATCTCAGAAATACTTCCCTGTCCTTTTAAAACTTTAAATGCACGGTCTAATTTGTCCTGTAAATTCTCAAACATTTTCTTTAATGCTTAGTGTTCAATTTTTTGTAGTTGGCAAAGGTATTAATTTTGGTCGAATTGGCCGGGTATTATCTCATCTTTTACCTCGGGAAAACAAACACCACACCTAAGGCCAGTGTCTGGCTCCCCTGGATCTTAGAAGAAGTATTTCTGTCATACAAACCCACACCTGTTAACGTGGTGCTCATGAAGCGGTTTACCTTAGCGGTTAAAGCCACATCCAGACGGTGATTCATATAGCCTACATTCTCATAAGGGATCAACACCATATATTTACTTTTCAGGTTGATATTCGGAAAAATATCCTTGTCAAAGTTCATTACGATCTGGAAACCGAGATCATTTCTGAAGGTTTTTCCTCTTTCAACGCCGTAGCTATCTGTTTTTCCTCCGGGATTACCAGGATTGGCTTCATCATAAGCTCTAAAAAGCTCATCATTGTCTAATACAAAAGTTTGTCTGGCAGAACCTGTACCGAGCCTGGTAGAGAAATATTTAGTGGGTTTGTACTCAAAACCGACAGATTCGGTAAGGTAGCCTGGCGACATGAATTTAGAAGTCAATGTTGCAACTTCCTGCCCATTATTTGTGCTATATGCAAAACCCTTATCAAACTGCGACTCAAAAGTCACGGAACCGAAGAAATACCAGTTCTTCGAAATCTGGATGGCGGCCTTATTATCCCAGTAGATCCTGTCTACGGTCTTTTTCTCCATCTGGTCCTTGTTCTTCACCTTTCCATAGTTCAGGATCACCTCCGTCACATAACTATAACTTTCCTTACTGTATTCAGCCTTGTAGTTAATGATCCCCGCCAAAGCCAGTGAGTTCACTCCACCGCCACTCCAGTTATTCGAAAAAGCAGCCTGGTTCAGGTTAATCCCAACCGAAGTCTTTGTTTTCCAGTAATTCACTTTGGAATTGACAATCTGCGGCTCTATCTTGACCGGCTTAAATAACAAAGTTCCAATTCTTGAAGGCAGCGGACTGCGTTTCAGTTTAATATTGAGATCTTTTGTATTGATTGGAATGGTATCGATTTCCTGTGCCTTTAACGTTGCGCAAACAGAAAAGAGGAAGAATATGCTGATATAAAAACCTTTCATTACTACAAAGAAAACAAAAATGTTCTTTATCAAAGACCTAAATTTAAACTAATTGTCTATTTTAAAAGATTTAAGGCTTTATTTCCTCTATGGTCACTTTAGGAAGCGGCGGTAAGCGCAAGGCTCTTGGGTTTCTTTTATAAGCTGCGTAATTGTTCCGGAGGAACAGGGTAAACGCATAGTCCGAGGCCGAAAGCACAAACTCATAAGTTGGACGGTACTGCTGCATAAAATCCGTCAGCTCGTAATCGTGGATATTTAAAACCCTTTCTACGTATTCCGGGCGGAAACGAAAATCAATCACTTGTTCCCGGTAATCCTTTTCCAGGATCTTTTGAAGATGCCTGGCATTGGCCCCTTTTCGGCTCAGCAGATTATAAATCGCATCAATACCAAGACCTGCACCCTCTGGCCCAACATTGAGCAGATCTTTAGAACTGCCCCGGTCTAAAGCATATTTATATTCTTTAAGTGTTCTATCGTATTTCTGTTTCGGTGTAGGCAAACTTCCAATGATCTTTACCTCTTTGAGCCGTATAAAATGAGGCGTAAGCTGGAAATAGATAGAATTCTGACCTTTATATACGATCGTATCAATGGCATAACCTGTCAGCGCCGCAAAAAGCGTGTCACCAACAGCCACCTGCAAGGTAAATTCACCCTTAGCATTATTGTAAATGCCCACATCATTTTTAGGATTATAGATATAGACCTTCGCCAGCCTTTGTTTATTGCTTTTGTCCATCACAAAGCCCGGCACAGTTTTTTGCTGTGCATGTAAGATGCCCGTGCAGGTGCACATCAAAAGGAGAAGAAGAAATCCGGTGAGTTTCATTTGCATACAAAAATACGCGATCAGAATGATGCAGTGCGAGATATTAACATTATTTAACGATCTGCAACTGCTGGCCGATTTTAATTCCTGAGTCCAACAGGTTATTAATGGCCCTTAATTCTTCTACGGAAAGATTGTAGCGTTTAGATATATTGTACAAAGTGTCGCCCTGTTTCACCGTATAATACTTTGATGTATTTGAAGAAGCGGTATATACCGGCGTACTGACCTGAGGGGTGTCGGCAGTGCTGTCCGGTGTGGTGATCACCTGTTTAGAGGGCGGTGCCGACACAGGGGCAAATTTCTTCTGTTCTACAGCAATATTGGCATTGATCTCCGTAAAAACCCGGTCTTCACGGATAATTTTCTGTTTTTCAGATTCAGACTGATCGTACTGGTGTAATTGATACTTTTCAATCAGATTGATCAGCAGGTCCGGATATTTTGGATTCGTGGCATAGCCTGCTTGTTTCAAGCCATAAGCCCAGTTCTTATAATCGTTTTTGTCCAGCTGGAACAAAGCACTATACCTTTTTCTTTTGAGAAATTCTGAATGGTCCTTGTAAGACTGACGGGCATCTTTATACACTCGAAAACAATCGTTCTTCTTGTCATCGTCTTTATAATAACCCTTGCCCTTCCATTCAGAAGTCACCTTGATTCCAAAATGGTTATTGGCATATTTGGCCAGACTGCCGTTCCCGCTACCAGATTCCAGAATACCCTGGGCCAGGGTAATACTGGCCGGAATACCAAAGGTATTCATTTCTTCAACGGCCACACCTTTAAAAGCATCTATATAGCTTAATGTCGTATAACTTAAAGCATCTGGATTGGCTTTCTTCGCCTGTTTCTCAATCTGGCGGTTGTTCCGGCTATATTTCCTGGAGGAACAGGCCGTAAAAAATAAAAGCAGTATTGGAAGCAGCAGTCTGTAGTTCATTCAATTAATTGTCCGGGTTATGTACGGTTTGTTTCGTTACTTTTCCAGCTAAGGAAGGAATCGGGAATACAGCCTCTAAATATTGTTGCGGCCTTTGGTCGTACTTAAACAGCTCATATTTTTTGATCAGCCCAATCACCTGAGACGACCAGCTTCTGCTGCGTGCATAACCTCCCTTTTGTATACCTTTTGCCCATCCGACATAGTCGGACTCATCAAATTTATCGAAAAGACTGCTAAAAGAAGACTTGCTTTCCAAAAATTCTACAAAATGATTGTAAGAATCCTGAACCGTGGGATAGTCCTTATAGGCAGAACGGATCTCTTTACTGGAATTCTGGCCTTTTACACCGAAATGGTTGTTGAGGTACCGGGCGATTTTACTGGTCCCGGAGGCCGATTCGTGGATGGCCACTGCAAGGATCACACTGGCCGGGATATGGGAGGCTCTCATGAGTTCCTGTGCATGATCCACATTTTCATTAATATAATCAAGAGTCGTTTGGGCTTTGGAGGCCGTAAATGTAAACAGGAGAGCGGTCCAGATGTACATTAGCTTTTTAATCATATTTTTTTTCTTATGATGAATAATCCGTCGCGGACGGGTAAGATCAGTTTCTCCACCCTCGCGTCATTAGCAACCTTATCATTAAATGTAGTAATATTTTTTGTGTCTTTATCTTGTTGATTACTAAGTACTTTTCCACTCCACAGCACATTGTCCACAATAATAAGCCCTCCTGGCCTGATTCTGTCGAACACCAGATCATAGTAAGTACCATTGTTTTTTTTGTCTGCATCGATGAAAACAAGGTCAAAAACCTCGTTTAGGTCCTGCAAGCTTTTTGTCGCATCACCCAGGATATACTTAATCTGTTCATCGTAAGGAGATTGTGCAAAACTTTTTCTCACCATATCTTCTAATTCAACATTAATGTCCAGGGTATACAGAATTCCATCGGCACTCAAACCCTCTGCAAGGCACAGGGTTGCATAACCGGTAAAGGTTCCGATTTCGAGTATCCTTTTAGGCGACGTGAGTTTACTCAGCATGCTGAGTACCCGGCCCTGATAATGGCCGGACAGCATTCTTGGCATCAATACCTTTAAATTGGTTTCCCGGTCAATTTGCTGTAAAAGAGCGCTTTCTGGTTCGCAATAGTTTAACAGTAAATGTTGCAGGTCTTCATTAATCATACTCATGTTGTCTTTATAAACGGTGCTCTTGCATAAAATATTGCAGGATGATGGTCGCTGCAATGGTATCTACTCTCTCTTTGTTCTTTCTGTCCTGCTTTTTCAAGCCACTCTGCATAATGGTTTCCTGCGCCAGTTTAGAGGTAAACCGCTCATCTATCCAATACTGGGGGATGCCGGGGAAATTTTTCTTGAGGGTGGTTGAAAAGCCTTTTACATGCTGTGCAGAATCCGAAGGAGAACCATCGAGTTGCTTGGGATCGCCCAATACAAAAGCCTCCACCTGTTCGGTCAGCAGGTATTTTTTTAAATAGTCGATCACGTCTTTAGGGTGTATGGTATCCAGTCCGGTTGCGATGATCTGCAAAGGATCAGTAACCGCAATGCCGATGCGTTTGGTGCCATAATCAAAGGCGATAATACGGGCCATAAATCAATATTTAAAACAGAATAAAAGATCAATTAATGAGCAAAGGTAAGGAATCTCCTGGCGAATCTGGTCATTGCTCATTTTCAGGAGTCTGCCTGGCGCCAGTATCTTGCCCCGGTATGGAGGGTAAAGATCACGGTAAGTAAGCCCGCTGTCAACCCTAAAAGTACGGCAAGAAAACCAGCACTAAAGCCATATTGACGGGGAATACTAAACTCTGCAAGCAACAGGATCAGAAAGGCAACGGTGAGGGAAATACCCCCGTTTATCCCGGCCATTTTAAACAAGAATTTTGTTTTCTGGAGATGATCTGGAATCAACAGGTCTGTTTTGCCCTTTTTATACAGATCAATTGTTTTTTTGGACAGGTCAAACGTAATGATAAAGGGTAAAAAGAGCACCATAGGCAATAAGAACCGGGCAAAACACTGCTCGCCCCGGAATAAATAAACTGCCTCCTGGCTCCTGAAGGCGAAGTAGGGGATACAGGTATTGAAGAAAACATTTGGCAGGAAATAAATGATCAGGTTCCTGCGTACAAATTTATTAATGAACATACAGTTATAGTAAGGCCCCTTCCAGTGTGGTTTGCTCTTTTAAAGTCAATAAAGCCCGATCTTTAATCGCTGCAGCATCTTGCGGGTCCAGGAAAACCGTATTGGAGTAAAAACTAAAATCCATTTCCCCTTTAAAGGTACTTAAGACCAATGTATTCGGATTTCTCCAGGGAAAACCTACACTGGGACTGTAAATCGCTTCCAGTTCAAATGAATGATAGGATTCGGGGATGCCCAGCCTGCCCATGTTAGAGAAAGTAAAATCATGTGTCCCATCTGTAGACCTCAGATAGCTGACCATTTTGGGTACCGAAGAATGAAAATACTCGCTCATGAACAGCAGTTCATGGACCTTCATGGCCGATATTTTGGTGTCCAGGTCCTCTTTCAGCTGTTGCGCTTTTGCCAGGAAACCGATTTTCGTATCTTTTTCTACGGAAAGCTCTGCGATAGGTGCAAAGGCAAACATATGGTCCTCTTTAATCTCCTTTACAAAGCGGCGGACATCCACCGGACAAATTACTTTGCCATGCGCGCGGTTTCCTTTAACCGCATAAAAAGCCTCCAGGAAAGCAACACATAAAGCCGAATGCAGGGTAACACCAGTCGCCTTACAGCCAGCAATCAGTGCGGCGGTGCTTTCCTTATCCAGTTTCCAATGCAGCATATACCCTTTACCTGCCGGATGCTGTTTACGGGAAGACTTAAACAGAAAGAATACAGAAGCCAGAACAGAAAATACCCGGGCTTTGAAAATTTTTGAGGGGCTGCTGGAATACGATTCCGAAAGCAAACCAGCAATCGAATCAAAAGGCAGATAGCTGCCAATTTCCAGGTCTGGCTGATCCAGCAACTGTAGTACCTCAGTCATCAAGGCCACAAATGTGGTCCCATCGCAAACGCAGTGCGGACAAACCAGGATCAGATCGGAAACCGAAGTGCCTTTAATCCAGACCACCCTGGCCAGGGGAAGATCCTTATCGTCGAAAAGTGCAGACCACTCCCTTTCCGATTCCTGTTTCCAGTCTTCATCACTTTGGCGGACTACTACCCGTACCGGAATCTCCGACAAGTGGTTGCTGGAAGTGAAATGAGGAATTCCTTTAGCATCCTCCTGGATCCTGGCCCGTAATAAAGGATGTTTCTGTTGTACTTTGGCCAAGGCAGCACGAAGGTTTTCCAATGAAAAACTCCCCCTGATTTTAACCGCAAAAACACAATTGAGTGGGGTTACAGCATCCACATACATAATTCTTTCCCCAATGATCAGTCTTCTTCTCATAATTTATTTAAGCCAGGCCTATGGCCTGTTTTAGTTCAGTTATTATACTATCCCGGATGGCCAGTGCTTGTTCATAAGGAATAAAGCCCTCACTGGCGACCAGTGTAAAATCCATCCGTTCCCGGTAGGTCGATGTGATCAGGGTGGTGGTATTGCCCAAAGGACCGATCACAGAAGGACTATAGATCCTTTCCAGGCTAAAAGCCTGATATTCATATGGGATATTGATTCTGCCCAGATTAGAAAACATACAGTCGTTGCTGGATTTACCATATTTTAGAAATTTGGTAAAATGTTTCAGCGAGGAATGGGATTCTTCCATCATCATGATCGTCTCATAAGGATCCAGCTTTGCCGTTTTTTTGTCAATATCGGCTTGCATTTTACGGGCATTCTCAAAAAAGCCCGGTTCCTGCGTTGCAGAAACCACCATCATCAGCCCAAAAGCAAAAATATTATCCTTTTTGATTTCCGGAGCGAAGCGCCGGATGTCGACAGGGCAAGAGATTTTATTGTTGAAAGCCTCTTTTCTGACCACTTTAAAAGCATTCAGCACCGCCATGCACAGGGCCGTATTTACCGTTACGCCCTGCTGTTTACAGCTGCGGATCAATTGCTCGCCTAAAGCTTTATCCAGGCTCCAGTTCAGCATATAGTCCTTTTTTCGTTCTACGGCCTTTTTAGGCAATGGAACCAACCAGAGGACCAAATTCGCTACACTTCCAATCAGCTTCGCTTTCAGGATCTTTTTTTTATTTCGAAGTACCTCAGCAGGAACAATATCGTGGAGACTTAAAATTGGTTTTTCTTTGCCGATTTGCGCTTCCCCGTTGTCAAGCAGTTGCAGGAGTTCGGCCAGGATGGACATGGCCGAACCACCATCACAAAGACAATGGTGGATCACCAGGATCAAATCCGAAAACTCAGGTCCTTTGACCCAGACCAGCCTCATCAGCGGACCTTTCCGGGTATCAAACACCGTAGACCATTCCTGTACAGATTCCTGTATCCAGTCGTCTCCTCCAAGCCGGGTGCTGATCCTCACCGGGATGGCCTGGTGCGTCTGGCCTTCTTCCACAACAAACCAGGGCATTGCTTTCTCATCGTCTTCTACAAAGGCATTTAAAAGCGGGTATTTCTCCTGGAGTTTTTTTAGCGCATGTTGCAGTCCTTCCAAATGAACTTCCCCTTTGATGCAAATCGGAATCACCGCATTAAAAGGTGCCGATCCATCACCATGCAACATGCGTTCTGCAAATAATAGTCTTCTTTTCATGGGCCTCAGTTGATCGTTGCCAGTACTTGTTCAGCAGCAGCGAACTCTTCCAGCAGCTCTACTGCTTTGTCATTTCCACCTGCGGCCAGAAATGTTTCCTTAATCTGCAAGGCTGCATTCCTGTACTGTGGGTTTTCCAGCAGTTCGAGTACCGCATTTCTGAGGTCTTCAATCCGGAGGCGCTTATAGCGGATCTTTAAGCCACATCCTGCATTTTCGATCAGTTTGGCGGTATGGAAATGGTCGTAGGCAATCGGTGTGATCAGCATGGGAAGCCCGTTGATAAAAGTATCGTTCACTGTATTGAACCCGCCATGGCAAATCACCGCATCCATCATGGGCATCAGCTCAGACTGGGGCACAAAACCGTTAACAATGAAATTGTCGGGCCAATTTTCAAAGATATCCGGGTTGGTGGCCGCAACAATGGTCAAAGGGGCATGCGCAAAAGCATCAATCAGTTTCTGGAAAAACGCTGCGCGAATATCCACCAGCAAAGTCCCCAGAGAAACAAAGACCTTAGGGCCTTTTGCTTTTTTCAGTCGCTCCCAATCAAAAGCGGCCTGGTTTGGCCGGCCCTTAACCGGGCCAATAAATTTCATATGCGGCATCGGATCTTCAATGCCGGCAAATTTCTGAGAGGTGAAAACCAGGTTCATTTTATGAGAATGGATCACGATTTCATCCCCATATACCCCAAATTCCCTTTGTAAACCTTTAATCAGGTTTTCCTGCCATTCAAATATTTTGGGAGCACTGGTTGCAGTATCCCCCATCACATCTGGTGGGACCGGGGTGGTTGTTACGCAAGGAATGCCTTTAATATGCGCACATAGTGCACCTGCAAAAGTAATGCAGTCGTTTACAATCACATCTGGTCTCCAGTTATCCACGGCTTTACTTAAGGCGGCCATCATGATGCGGGCTATGGGCACATAGGTCTCTTCCAGGGCCAGTTTCATCACTTCAGGACCTGAGCAGGAAGGCCCGTCATCCTGGCGTTTTAAGATTTGCTGAAGTTCCTGTTGATGCGCTTTTAAATCTTCTTCCGGATAAAGATATTCTCCCCCCTCCGGAATATGATGAGCGGCTAAGGGCGTTACCCCAATCCATTTTACTTCGTGTCCGCGGGCAATCAAACTAGATCCTATACTTAATGTAGGGCTGATGTGTCCAAAAAAGGGAGGTACTGCAAATAAAAATCTTGACATAATTTCTTGGTTAAATAGGGTAGACGAGTTCGGCTTGTTGCACCAGCAGATCTGCGGCACCAAGGGTTCCCCCGGCTGTAGCAAAGGATGCACTGATGTGTTGAGCGGCTGTTTTGTATTGGTCCTTACTTAATATCTCTTCTGTAGCCTCCTTCAGGTGCCGGGCTTTAAAGCGGTTAAAATTTAAACGTAAACCTGCACCCACCCGAACAACACGGCCAGCCACATGGCTCTGGTCATAAGCAATCGGGATCACCACCATAGGAAGTCCATTGGTCAGGGTTTCGCAAACCGTGTTGTGACCGCCATGGCAAATCACCGCATCCAGATGAGGCAGCAGTTCGAGCTGAGGAATGTTCCGCTGCACGATGAAATTTTCCGGCCAGGCCTCAAACAAGTCAGGGTCTGAAACCACGGTGACCGTTAAAGGCTGATCAGAGAAGGCCTCTACGACTTTCTCAAAAAAGGCTTTCTTGTGCTCATGATCGAAAGTGGTTCCTATACTGACCAGTATTTTGGGCTGTGCTTTAATATTTTCCAGCTTGGTCCAGTCAAATAAAGGTGTATTACCCGTTCTTTTGTAGATTACAGGTCCGGTAAAACGATAATTGGAAGGAAGCTCCATTTCTCCAAAAAAGGCTTTGGAGGTTAAAACCAGGGTCAGCAGATCAGAACAAGCTACGCTTTGCTCCACATCCAGTCCAAGCTCCTTTTGAAGGCCTATGATCTGGTTGTTTTCCCATTCATGGACCTTGGGCAGCTCATCCATCACTTTGAGTGCTGCCGGAGCAGTCACCGAAGTGGCATAGGGGATTTTTTTCCGCAGGGCAGCTATTGCTCCGGCAAACATCTGGTGGTCGGTGATCACCAGGTCGGGACGATATTGGTCCAATAGACTGCAAATCCCCTCATAAGAGTGGCGGTTTAATGGAATCAGGACTTCCTCATAAAGAAATTTAATGCTGTCTATACCATACACGATCTTTTTGGTGATGATGTCCAGGTATTTTTCACTTTCCTGTTTCTGCCGGTCGTCCTCGGCATAGCTAATCCATAAAAGTTTCCCCCCTTCAGGAAGTCTTTTAGACAGTGCAGCATCCAGACTGATCCAGGCCACTTCATGCCCCTGTTGCAGCAAAACAGCACCTATACTCAATGTCGGATTAATATGGCCGGTTAAAGGCGGCACTATAAAAGCAAATCTTGCCATAAGTTCTATTCATTTTTAAAAAATACAGACATTCGGGTTCCAACACTTACCGGATCCTGGATGGGGATATTATGGTCGCCCGCAACCTCCTCTAAAACGCAGGATCCAATTTGTTCCTGCAATCGCCTTCCTGCTCCAAGACAATTGGAGGCCGAGCCATATAAAAGCAAGGTTTGCTGTGAAATGCCAGAGAGGGCTGCGGTTTGGAAAAAATCCCGTTCCGCCAGCATATCACTTTTAATACTGGTCTGGTGGAACAGGTATTCGTACATCCGGTGGTTGCGTTCCATTTGCCTTTTGCCCATTTTCACTTTCGTCGTGTCGGTAAAATTCTGCACATAATGCTCCAGGAACTCCCTGCTGTAATCGTCAATAATATCTCTTGTTTTATCGTCATTGGGGTCCGGGGCTTCAATCACGGCAAGCCGGCCGATCATTTCAGGAAAACGCAGCGCCATTTTTAAAGCGATCAGCCCCCCAAAACTATACCCGGCAAGGTGCACCTTAGAAAGACCAAGGCTGTTCATCAGGGCCAGCAGGTCACTGGTCATACTGTCCAGATCATAGCCCGAGGCGGTCCTTTCACTTAGCCCATGACTTTTCAGGTCATACATCACCACATGGAAATGCTGCGCCAGTAAAGGAGCAATATTAAAATAATACACAGAAAGGTTGCTGAACATGCCATGCACCAGCAAGACCGTTTCTGCAGCCCCTTTGTTCAGCTCCTGGATATGTACTTCCCGGTTGTTGATGTTTAGGATTGGCATTGCTCTATATAGTCGACAATGGTGCCGAGTTTCAGGTTGATCAATTCGTCCAGGTCCATGTTAGACAGCCATCCGGTAAAATCGATCTGATCCCCGAAGTGTGCTTTTATTTTTTCAGAGAAGGAAACGATCTCTATACTGTCCATTTCCAGATCCTTTGTAAAGGAACTTTCCATAGAAATGTCCATTTCTTCTGCAAATTCTTCCCCGATCACCTCGGTAATAAATTGCTTCATCAAATCAAAGATTTCGCTGCTGTTCAGTTTTGCTGTTGATACTATTGTGTCCATCCGATGATATAGTTTTTATGTTTTATAGTGTATATGAAAATGTCGTTGATCCGGAGTGCTTCTCCTCTGATCTCTTCTATAGTGTAGGCTTTTGGATTTCCCTGCAGCCCTTTGCCGAGGTATTTTCCATAAGCTTCTTTGGCTACCCAGAAGCGGGTGGCCCATTCATTTTTTTCTTTGCCGGCAAGCAGGGCCTGTTCTGATTCAGAAAAGACCATTTCATAAAAGCCCTGGCTCCGCTCTTCAATTTGCTCTATGTCTATACCCACGGGGCTGTTGTACCTGGCGATGCCCACGGCATCTGTTCCCTTATGTGCAATAGAAATCTGGATGCCCTCTGTTCCAGGGCCGGTTACATAAGGCTTGCGGACCTCGTCAGAGCCTATTTCCAGTTCAATCGGATAACAGGCCAGCTGTTTTTCCCGGTTCAGGAGATTCCTTACCGCGTCTTTAACGGCCACCCGGCTGATCAGCCATTCCTTTCTTTTGTTTGGCAATAAGGAAGTATGGTGCTTTTTCTCTGTCTGGTTGAAATAACGTTTTAAAATGAAATCCCAGGAAACCACACGACTGTAAGCCTGATGGAACATAAAAACTCCCGGTGCGATTTCTTCAGAAAGACGGTTGTGCAGGGGCGACATCGAAACCCGCCATAAGGCCTCATCAATCTCCAGTCTTCGGTTCTGCCAGCCCGTAATAAGGGCCCAAACCTGATCATTCCTTTTGATCACGAAATTTCCAGTTGCAAACTCATCGTTCAATTCGGTGAGCTGACAGGTGCATTCAAAAAGGCCTTGCTGATCGGAAAGTTCCCCAAAGAATTCAATCTCCTGTATTTTTACCGGGAAGGCAATGCGGTCTTTCTGAAGGGTGAGCTGCAGCCATAAACCAAAAAGCTGCCCGGCATTGTCCAGTAAAGAACCTTTACCCGCAGCACCCTCGATTATCCCGGTAATGCCTTTTTCGCCTACGGCGACAAGGCTTCGTATTCCCTGGTAACCCGGTCCATGGAACATAAGTTCTTCATAGATCTGTTCCGGGGTCCTTTGAATATTCAGGTTCCGGCCAATATCAAACTTCAGAGCCGGAACTTCCGTATGCTGAGCAGAAAGTAAAACCTCTGCCTGGGCAAAACGCTCCAGGCGAAGCGAGGCCAGTTCCTGGCTCTTCCATTCGCCAAGAACCCTTTCCTGGAAAGGCTTTGCCACATTCATCCATTGAAAAACCTGGATGTTCAGGATCTTTTGCACTCTTTCTCCCGGCGATTGCTCTGCTGCAATTTCTCCAAAAAGCTCAAAGATCATCGTCATTGGGATCACCGGATCCATATCTTCAACAACCGGCCATCCTTTGGGCTGCCGGAGTAAGGCATGGTCCACCAGGTAAGGACAGTTTTGCAAGTTCACATCCAGATCTTTAAAGAAAGGGATCCGGGGTGTTTGCGGAACAAGGACGTGATGGGGCTGATCGGGCCTGTTTTGAAACAACTGCAGCATTTCAGACTGCAGGCCTATCATTTCCTGCATATTTTCCTGGAAGGCACGCATCACCGGATCGGCAACGTCTTCCAGAAGGACCTCCTGTTGGTATACCCGACCTTCCGGGTGCCGGGCCAGTTTTTTAAGCGCAGCCATATGGCTGATCAGTGGCAGACCCAATTCCAGCCTGATCCCTTTTGCCGGGCTAGCCGGATGTTCCGGATAACCCATAAAATCAGGGTTGACCAGACGGCCTTCTACAAAAAGAGCCGCCACTACCCGTTGAAGCTGGGTCAGACCTGAACGGATCGGCACATTGGAAGAGATGGTGCTGAAACTCCTACCCTTTAAAGTATCGTCGATGAAACCAACCAGCCCGCCAGAACCTACCTGTATAAAAACCCTTGCACCATGTTCATACAGGCGTTCGGTCAGTTCACGGAAACGTACTGGCTGGATCAGGTGTTCCACAATGAGCTGCCGGATGGCTTCAAAACCTTCCGGATAAACGTCAAGGGTGGTGGCAGACCATAAAGGAATGCTTGTTTTTTTAAATTGCATCTGGTTCATGCCTTCCAGCATGATCTCCAGTTTATCCGCCACAAAAGGAGAGTGAAAGCCGGACTGAAAAGGCAGGATCTGGTGAAAGATCTGCCTGCTTTTCAAAACCGGAACCAACTCTTCAAGAGCCGTATTGGTTCCGCACAGGATCACCTGCTGCGGGCAATTGTCGTTGGAAAGGTAAAGATCTTTGATATTGGAAAGTAGATCTGCAACCTGTTCTGTTCCACAACCCAGAGCAATAAACCTCGAGTCTTTAAGCTCAAAAGTTTCCGGGTTCAGATACTGGAGCAACTGTAATACAGAAGACTCCTCGGTGAGTTCGGAAGACCTCGCGGCCAGCCACTCTCCCAAACTATGCCCGGCATTCATTGCAGGCAGGATACCCAGCTGCTTCAATGCAGTGTCCAGGATACGGCTTTTATCTAATATTTTCAGGGCCTCGTCCAGTAAACCTTCCGTTTTGCTGATGTTTTGCCGGGACAGGTTAAAATGTGTAGCCACACTGTCGATTTCGCCTCCCGCAAGGCCATCCAGACCAGGGAAAACAAAGGCAATTTTTCCACCATTGAGCAACAGAGGCTCATTGGTATACCATATATCTTGTTTATTGCGCCAGGTCTTGTTCTTGGTGGCAATCTTGAGGGCTTTTTGCAAGCGTTCCGGGCTGGGGTCAAAGACCGCTATGCGGTATGAACCTTCGCCAGGATGCCGATCCCCGAACTCCAGTGCCTTCAGCAAATCCTGATGGTTTTGTCGGGCCAGCAACAATACTGCATCCCTTTTATATCCGGGGGCAGGCGCTCCATAACTTTGCAATACAGCATGGGCATTGATCCCGCCAAAGCCAAAGGCATTTACTCCCGCAATCTGGGGCAAACCAGAGTCTGCCCAGTTTTGAGCTTCCTGAACCGGTGTAAAGCGAGTTTCTTTAATTTGGGCAGAAGGATTTCCGCAATGCAGTGTTGGAGGAATAATGCCATGATACAGTGCCAGAGTGGTTTTGATCAGGCCAGCCATACCCGATGCAGGCATGGCATGGCCAATATTGGATTTCACAGAGCCTATCCCTGCTTTAGGTAAAGCAGGGTCATTTCCGAAAAACTGAGCCAGGGTTTCCAGCTCTGTTTTATCACCCAAAGGTGTACCAGTTCCATGCGCTTCAATATAGCCTATATCCTTGGCTTCAATCCCTGCGTGTTCCCAGGCCTGAGTCATGGCTTTGAGCTGTCCTTTTACAGAAGGACTCATCACACTGGTCCCGCTGCCGTCACTGCTCACACCCACGCCTTTAATCACGGCATAGATCCGGTCTCCGTCTTTCTCCGCATCTTCCAGCCGTTTCAAGACCACAAAACCACAGCCTTCACCAATCAGTAAGCCATCGGCACCAGCGTCAAAAGGACTGATCTTTCCTTTTTGTGAAAGTGCACCCAGCTGTGTAAAAATACTCCAGAAGGCCGCATTCTGACCCACATGAACCCCTCCGGCCACCACCATATTGCAACGTTTGGTCCGGAGTTCCTGCAAGGCATGATCTACGGCAATCAATGAACTGGCACAAGCCGCATCCAGTGTATAAGCAACGCCGCCCAGGTTTAAACGGTTGGCAACTAAAGAAGCCACCAGGTTTGGAATCAGTCCCATGGCCGTATCCGGACCAAAACGTCCTTTTCGGGCCTGGAATTCTTTTTTGACCTGTTCAATCTCTCCGGCGCTCAAATGTGGCAACAGATCCCGGAGCACATGGGCAATCTGTTCCCCCGTACGCACAATTTCAATAGCTCTGGTCGCACCAGGACCGGTATAGTTTCCTTTACCAATGATAATGCCGGTCTGGTCCAGGGCGCTGTTTTTTCTGAAAACACCCGCATCTTCCAGGGCCTTATGCACCAGACTAATGGTGAGCAAATGGTCCGGCTCGGTGCCTTCAACGGCTACAGGAAGGATACCAAAAGCGGCCGGATCAAAGCTAAAGTCCGGAATAAAGCCCCCACGGTTACAGTAAAACCGATCTACACCGGTCGTGTCCGGATCAAAATGCACCGGGTCAATGCGATCTTGGGGAACAAGCTGCGTGGAATCTACCTTATTTATAATATTTTGCCAGAAGGCCTCTGCATCTGCCGCGCCCGGGAAGATGCAGGACATTCCAATGATGGCAACGTCTGTTCTGTTCATACCTACCAGTTGCTTCCTGCCATGATCAGTACCTGGCTTTCATTTCCGTATTTTAATTCATTGACAAAGGTTTCCATTCCATCCTCCAGCGGGATCATAGAAATACCCCTCCGTTCATATTCTTTTTCCAGACTGGCCGAAACCATACCCGCACCTTTCCATGGCCCCCAGTTGATCGCCATCACCTTACCACTGATCTTTTCTTTCAGTGCCCAGGCATACCTGTCCATCACGCTGTTTGCTGCAGCATAGTCGGTTTGCCCGCGGTTTCCATAAACTGAGGCAATGCTGGAGAAGAAAATAACAAACTGGGTTTCCGGACGTAACTGCTCAGCCAATACCCTTAAAGGGGTAACCTTGGTATCGAATACCCGCTGGAAAGAATCCAGGGTTTTGCTATGGAACAATTTATCTTCCAGCAAACCTGCACCATGGATAACCCCGTCTATGCGGTCGTATTTCTGGTAAACTTTATGGATAAAACTCCTCAGTCCTTCTTCATCCCGCAAATCAAGTGCAGTATAATCAACCACACAGCCACTTTGTTCCAGCGCTGTAATGGTTTGCAGAATCTGGTTGTTTTTATAAATTCTGGAGGTTTCCAGTTCTATTTCTGCGGGTTTTCTGCTGTTGCCCTGCCGGATCAGAAAACTTCTGATCTCTTCTTTGCTTTCCAATGCAGCATAAGCTTCCAGACCATTCTGACGAGGGTCAGGAGAACGGCCCACCAGAATATACCTGCAAGGATGTTCCTGTGCAAAATGGAGCATCAGTTTTGAAGTAATGCCCTGTGCACCGCCCAGCACCAGTACAACACCATCTTTATCCAGTTGAATCGGAGAATCTGCCGCATGGCCGGTAACCAGTTCAGAAGGAATCAGGTCGAGGATCTGCCTGTTGCGGCCATCATAGATAACCTCAGAAGGCGCATCCGGATTTAAGATTTCATTTAAAGTGATGCGGGCGATTTCTTCAGCCTGCATTTTGGAGGTGAGGCTCACCAGCCTGCATTTGGTGTTTTCGTATTCCTTATCCAGACTTTTAAATAGACCAGAGTAACCCTGGAAATGTCTTAAGGTGCTGATGTCAGAACCTTCGTTCCAATGGCCTTTGGTGTCGGAAATTAAATATACCCATTTCAGTTCCTCCAGGTCAATTGATTTGATCATGCCCAGATGATCGATCAGACTGTTCTTTTTGGGTGCAGAAAATAAGTTCAGCAGGATAATACCCTGATAACCTTTTAAAGGATCATTTAAACGAACAATATCCACTACTGCGCCATGTTGCTCAAATAAGGCTTTGATCGCAGGGGCTTGTACACCCTGATCATCCGTTATCGCAAATCGAAGTCCTCGGATTCCGGAAGGCTCTGCATTCAGGAGTTCGGAAGGAATCAACTCAAAGCGGAGCCTGGACAAGCTTTCTTTTTTACCGGAGCTTTCTTCAGAGGCTCCGGTGCCCGACTCCGCAATCCAATCGACCAATCCGTTCAGGCTTTTAATGGAGGCCAGTTTCTCCATGATGTTTTCATCGGCATCTTCTCCCTGGTTAAAACCGATCTTTACCTTTAGTTCGCCAATGATCTCCATCCGTTTAATGGAATCAATACTTAAATCTGCTTCCAGGTCTAAATCCAGACCAAGCATATCCTGCGGATAACCTGTTTTTTCACTCACTATAGCCAATAGCACCCCGGTCAGATCTTTTTTGCTGAAAGCCATCGTGGCGTTTGGTTCAATGGTTTCTGTCTGTTCCTGCGGGCTGGTCTGTGCATGTTCTTTGATCCAGTTGACCAGGCCGTTCAGGGTTTTAATGCCTGCCAGCTGCTCCATGAAAGAATCTGCATTTTCATCGCTTGTACTGAAGCCACCCAGTGCTGTTCTTAAAGCACCTATGATTTCCATACGTTTAATGGAATCTATACTTAAATCAGCTTCCAGATCCATTTCCATGCCCAGCATTTCCTGCGGATAGCCGGTTTTATCGCTCACCACTTGCAGCAAGACCAGTTTAACATCCAGGTTTTTTGCCGGCGGTGCAGATTGTGCAGCGATCGGTTGCGGAGCCGGGTTCGCAGTGGCCGGGCTTTGTCTTAGAGGCACTTCAGTTTTATTGGTCACCTGCTGGATTTGGGCTGCCTGCTGGAAAAAAGAAGGCTGGCCTGCTGATGGGTTCTGACCCAGGAAAGAGAGCATCACATCCCTTTGGGACTGGATCATCATCTTCATGGTGTTCAGGTATTCCTGCATCATTTGTTCGGCAGGATTCGATGGGATATATATCGTTTCTTTTTTAAGGGGTGTATCTTTCATCTTCAAAGGTTCTGTGATGGGTAAAGCACCATAGGCGGGCAATTTCCCTGTAGAAGGAACAGCATGCTGACCATCTACAATCCATACGGAGGGTTTTTTCTTGTATTGATCCGGTTGTTCGAGATCCAGTAAGCGGGCCTCGCGGCCTTCAAACAGTTTCTCCAGACGGACCGGACGACCTGTAGCCATATAATCCGCAATGGTGCATAATAAATGTGTGATCTTGTTGTGTCCATTGTCTTCCGCATGAAGCAGCAATTCTTCTTTACCCAAACAGTTTTTCGCCAAGGCACTTAAAACCTTGCCCGGACCCACCTCTATAAAGATCCTGGCCCCGTCAGCATACATCTGCTGTACCTGCTCTACAAATTTCACGGGTTTTACCAGGTGTTCACACAGTCTTTGCTTCACCTCTTCCCCTTTTACCGGGTACAGGCCTGCTGTGGTGTTTGACCAAACCGGGCGTTCCAGAGTATTGAAACTGACCTTATCCAGGACTTCCTTATAGAGTTCTTTAGACCGGGCAACAATAGGACTGTGAAAAGCACAAGCCACTTCCAGACGTTTAAAAGAAATTTTGGCTGTTTTCAGCGTCTCACTCAGTTTTTCTATCGCAGGCGTTGTTCCCGCCAAAACCAGCTGTCCTGGCGAATTGAAATTAACGGCATATATATCCTGCAGACCATCAATAAATTTATAGATATCCTCTTCTTTACAGCTTACCGCGATCATAGCACCGGTGTCCTCACCTTCTACGGCTTCCAGGATAGCTCTGGCCCGTTGTTCGCTCAGATGGACCAGCTGATCCGGGTCAAAAGCACCGGCAAAACATAGGGCTGGAAGTTCTCCGTAACTGTGTCCGGCCACCATATCTGGTTCTATACCCAGGTCTTTGAGGAAATTGGCAATAGCCAGATCTACAATGCCCAACAAGGGCTGGGCCATTCTGGTGTCTTTGATCCGTTCTTTCTGTGCCTTAAGGGCTGCGTCGTTAAACACTGCATTCGGAAACAGCACTTGTTCATATGTGCTGTGGCCTTTTAATAAGCTGCGCATGGCTGGAAAAATCACAAAAAGATCGCGGGCCATATTGATCCGCTGACTGCCCTGTCCGGGAAACATAAAGGCCACTTTGCCTTCCGTTTTCCGGGTAATATAGGTGTCCTTGCTTTCTACGCCAGATAGAGCCAGGTCAATTTTCATGATCAGGTCTTCATCCCGGTCGGCCACAATACTCAGTTGTACCGGCTTGCTGCTTCCTGTGGCCAGGCTAAAGGCGATGTCTTTTAAACAGATGTTGTCATTTCCTTCCAGTAAGGTTTTTACTGCACTCAACTGTGCGCTGGCTTCTTCATAGGTATTTCCTCTGAACACAAAAAGCTCAGATGGCCAGGATTGCAACACCGCTGAAGGCTTTGCTGCAGGACCGCTTTCGATCACCGCGTGGAAATTAGTGCCGCCAAAACCAAAGGCACTGATGCCCGCGTAGCGTTTCTCTTCCATCCACAAGCCTGCCTCCGTATGGAAAGCGAAAGGACTAGTGGCCGGATTATAATAATTGTTTGGATTTTTGAGGTGGATGGTCGGAGGCTTTACCCCGTGGTGTACCGCCAGGGTAGCCTTGATCAGGCCAGCCAGACCAGCAGCACATTTGGTATGCCCGATCTGTGTTTTTACAGAACCCAGATGGGTTTGACCAGCGAGGGCCCCGGATTGGTTCAGCATGTCGGTCAAAGCACTGAGTTCTGTCTTATCACCCACTACCGTACCTGTTCCATGGGCTTCTACCAGGCCAAGGACCGCCGGAGAGATCCCTGCCTGATCATAGGCCCGGGCCAGAGCTTTCACCTGTCCGGATTTTCTTGGGGCAGTAAGGCCCAGGCTTTTTCCGTCACTGGAACCACCAATGCCCTGTATAACTGCATATATTTTATCGCCATCCCGGATGGCATCTTCTTCACGTTTCAAGACCAGCATGGCTACCCCTTCACCAAGGGCAATTCCATCTGCTTCTGCATCAAAAGTGGCACATCTGCCTTTACGGGAGAGTGCATGCGTGCTGGAAAACATCAGGTAATCGTTAATTCCGTTATGGAGGTCTGCTCCACCTGCCAGTACCATATCGGATTTTTCTAAAAACAGTTCCTGGCAAGCCAGGTCAAGAGCAGCCAGTGAGGAGGCACAGGCGGCATCAACCGTAAAGTTTCTTCCACCCAGGTTCAACCGGTTGGTGATGCGCCCCGAAATGACATTGGCTAAAATCCCAGGAAAGGAATCTTCCGTTGTTTTAGGAAGGGCAGCATCCAGCTCTTCGGGCATTTCTCCAAAGACCTGTTTGTAAAATCCTCTGAAGCTATAACTGTTGGCCAGGTCGTTTCCGCCTTCGGCACCAATGATCACCGACACATTCTCCGCATTGAAATTCCCGTCTGTATAGCCCGCGTTTTCCATGGCCTGCTTGGCCACCATTAAACTCAGGAGTTGTGTAGGTTCTATCGCAGCCAAAGACTGCGGCGGGATACCATATTCTAACGGATCAAAATCTATTTTAGGAATAAAACCACCCCATTTGGAATGAGACATATCGCCAGCAGTGGATTCCGGATTGTAATACAACTGCTTGTTCCAGCGTTCATCAGGCACTTCAGTTACGGCATCCTGTCCCAGGACAATATTCCGCCAGTATTCTTCTATGTTCTTTGCACCTGGGAAAATACAGGCCATGCCCACAATAGCAACATGGAGGGATTTCTCTTTGGCTTCGGGAGGTGCAGGAAGTATGGCTTTTTTTATATAGGTATAGTTTCCTTCCGCTACATCTTTATGCAGGTCAAGGATAGAAATTACTTTGTTCCACAAGGCGGCCACCTGGCCAATCATATACATGCCCAGGTTCAACTGGCCTTGCTCGTCAATAGCCACCAGTTGGTCGCCCTGACGTTCAATTCCTTTCGCGGCTATACGCAAACGGCCCACATTTAAGGTTTCCAGTTTGGCCCAGATTTCTTTTTTATCTACACCAGCTTTCAGGAGCCGCTGTTTCTCCTGGTTAAAGAACAAGGCAAAATTTGAATTCAAACAACGGGTCTCGTGACCCGGCGCGGTTTCCAGCAATACAGTATCATCAGATTGACAAGCCTGCTCCTGGAACTGCTCCTGGATAGCCCCGGACTGTACAACTTCCTTGGTATATAAGTAAGCAGTACCCATCAATACACCTACCTTTACGCCTTTGGCAGCGATAGAAGCAGATAGGACTGCAACAAAAGCAGAGGATAGCGCATCGTGGATGCCTCCAGCAAAGAAAACGCTGATTTCTTCGGGCTTATCCTCCTGAAGTAGCCTTTCGATTTGCTTTTCCCAGAGAACCATACTAGATAATGGCCCCACATGGCCCCCGCATTCACGGCCCTCAAATACAAACCTCCGGGCACCCTCTTTCAGAAACATATCCAGGAGCGATACCGAAGGCACATGAAGGAAAGTTTTGATGCCTAATTTTTCCAGAGGTTTAGCCTGAGAAGGCCTGCCTCCAGCTATAAGTACCACCGGTGGCATTTCTGCTTTAATATATTCTAATTGTTCTTCGCGTAATTCGGCCGGGGCAAATCCCAGAATTCCTACACCCCAGGTGCGGTTACCAGAACGTTGTTTGGTTTCCCTGATCAGTTCTTTGGCCTGCTGGCCCTTGAGTAAAGACAGGGCAATAAAAGGCAAAGCACCGGCTTCTCCCACGGCCTGGGCAAAAGGAGCCACATCACTTACCCGGGTCATTGGACCTTGTGCAATGGGGTAGGTAATCTGAAGATCTTTTGCCAGGGCATTATTGGGCCGGATCACATTTAAGGATTTGGCCTGGTTTAGGTGACCGTAGATGGCCTCCTTAAATCCAAAGACCAGTTTACCCAGCTTTCCGTAACGTGTTGCCAGATCTGTGGCCAGCGCAATATCCTGTCCCATTGGAAGGTAACTTTTCTCCAGGTCAAAATCGTTAAAATAAGTGCTGAGTGTTTCTTCAGACACATCCTCTGGCAGCGCAGGGGAGTTTGGACGTGCCAGTACTCTGTAACGACCGATCAGTTTGGTTTCGTTACCATTGAGTTTTTCACAGACCTGTTTGATCGCAGCCGGAGCAGTACATTCCGGAAACAAGGCCAGCTGACTGTCCAGCACGACACCTGCAGCCCCGCAAGCCACTAACGCAGCGGCGGTATGACTACCCACGCCCCCCTGAACATAAACAGGGATATCCTTGATTTCCTGGATGACGCGCTGGAACAAAATATAAGAAGATTCATAGCCCACCAGGCCTGCACCTTCGTTACCTTTTACGATGATTCCATCAACCTTTTCTGCCAGGGCATGTCGGGCTTCTTCCAGGTTGTGTACCTGGTAAAACAATTTAGTGTCTTGTTGCCTGGAGATGCTCAGACCATAAGGAGCAATAACCAGCTGTGTTTGAGCCGGTAACTTCAGATCTTTAAGATCAGTATTGCTGAAGCAGACACCGAAACCTGCAGAAGATGTTGCAGCCAGCTGTTCCAGGGCCTCCTGGGCCAGATCTAGGTTTCTACCCAAATGAAGAACGGGAAAAGCACCTGCTTTTTCAAGGGCAAGTACGAGTGATAGATCCGGTTTTTCAAAGGGTGTTATTCCGATTATCAATGGGGTTTTCATAAGTAGGGAGGATTTTGTAGGGTTTTAAGGGGTTTTTATAGGGGTTTTTAGAGCAATAATTCAAGGTGTTATGTTTTTTCTGGCGAAAAACATCAGGATTTTTTATAAAAACACCTTAACGTTGAAAAAAAACAGGCTGTGTTAAATAATTGTTACCAAATTTTTAGAAAAACAGTTAATCGTGTTTGCCCTGTGCTTTTATAATAACAAAACTAGGAATCAAAAAAGGGATAACCTTTTTTTCTGGCATAATGAACAAAAAGAATAAAGCAGGTTTTAGTCACCAATGCGTGACAAGTCTCTAAATGGAGCAAAGCAAGGTAGGGCTGAAATATCTTAAAAAATCACTATTTTGCACCCAATGCAATTCAAAGAGATTACCGGACAAGAAGCCATAAAAGAACAGTTGTTGCAAACTGTTGCAGAGAACAGGGTGAGCCATGCACAGCTCTTTCTTTCCTGCGATGGTAGTGGGGCATTGCCATTGGCCATTGCCTATGCGCAATACATTAATTGTCTGGATAAAACCCCTACAGACAGTTGCGGGGTATGCTCTTCCTGCAGAAAATATGAGCGTTATATTCATCCGGACCTTCACTTTTCTTATCCGTTCTTTGCGTCAAAGGATGTCAGAATAGCGGTTGATGTGCTGGACGAATGGAGAAGTATGCTGCTCGAAGATCCTTATTTTGACCTCGATATCTGGCGTTCCAAATTGAATGCAGAGAACAAACAGGCCAATATCAATATTGCCGAATGTCACGACATTATCAAAAAATTAAGTTATAAAGCTTTTGAAGGGGAGACGAAAGTCCTGATCATGTGGCTTCCGGAATTTTTGGATAAAGAAGGAAATTCCCTGCTTAAAATTATTGAAGAACCACCTAAAAACACCTTGTTTATCCTGGTGGCCAATAACCAGGAGCAAATCTTGTCGACCCTGCTGTCAAGGACCCAGATTGTAAAAATTCCTAAATTATCGGATGCAACCATAGAAAATTACCTGGTGGAAAAGCATGGATTGAGCCAGCAACAGGCCACTGAATATAGCTTCCTGGCCGACGGGAATTTAATAGAGGCCAAATTGCTGGTAGAGCATACCCAGAACGATCATGCCGATAAATTTGCAGAGTGGCTGCGGATGGGTTATGGAAACCGGGTCTTGGACCTGATTGGTTTTACAGAGCTGGCCGCTGGCTGGGGAAGGGAAAACCAAAAGAACTTCCTGAAATACGGGATCAGCTTTCTCAGAGAATGCAGCTTGTTGCTGAGCGGGGCAGAAGATCTGGTAAAACTTCCGGCAAGGACCATGGACACTGCAAAAAAATTATCTGCGCATGTACTGAGTTTAAACATGGCTGAGGCCATCATTTCTGAACTGGAACTGGCGCATTACCATATAGAAAGGAATGCAAATCCTAAAATTCTGTTTTTAGATGTATCTTTACAGCTAGTCAAAATAATTAAGTTTAAAACGCTCCCGAAAGGGACTCAATATATATATAGTTAATATGGGATGTGGAAGTTGTTCGACGGGTGGCGGTTGTGCCCCTGCAGGCTGCAAAAGTAATGGCTCTTGCCTTACAGGTGGATGCGGCAAAATGGAAGTATACGATTGGCTGTCTAATTTGGATATGCCATCAAATTATGCTCCTTTCCCGGTTATCGAAGTTAAATTTAAAGGCGCAAGGAAAGAGTTTTTCCTGAACAGCGACAATATATACCTGGAGATTGGCGAACTGATTGCCGTTGAAGGACCAACCGGAGGATACGATATCGGTCATGTTTCTTTAACCGGTGAACTGGTGAGGACACAGATGAAACGTCGTAAAACCAATATGGACCAGGTGACCAGAAAAGTTTACCGCAAGGCAACAGAAGCCGACGTGGAGAAATGGAAGGTGGCTAAGGATATGGAATGGGAAACGATGCATAAGGCCCGTAAATTAGCTTTAGACCTTCGTTTATCGATGAAAATCAGTGACGTGGATTACCAGGGGGATAAGACCAAAGCGACTTTCTTCTATACGGCAGAAGGCCGTGTGGATTTCAGGGAGCTAATTAAAAAAATGGCAGAAACCTTCAGGATCAGGATCGAAATGCGCCAGATCGGGATGCGCCAGGAAGCTGGAAGACTGGGTGGAATCGGCTCCTGCGGGCGCGAATTGTGCTGCTCTACCTGGCTTACGAATTTTAAAACGGTATCTACAGCTGCGGCCCGGTACCAGAACCTGTCTCTCAATACCTTAAAACTTGCCGGCCAGTGTGGTAAGCTGAAATGCTGTCTGAACTATGAGCTGGATACCTACCTGGATGCCCTAAAAGACATTCCGGATAGAATTGACAGTTTACATACTGAGGTTGGTGTGGCACGTCACCAGAAAACAGACATCTTTAAAAAAGTAATGTGGTTCAGCTATGCCAATCAGGAAGACTGGATCCCATTGAAAGTGGATCGGGTAAAAGAGATCATGGCCATGAATAAAAAAGGCCAGAAACCAGTCAATTTAAAAGAAGAGGCTGTTTTCTTGGCTACGGCAGCGGTGGTTGAAAAGGTACACGATTATGAAAATGTGGTTGGACAGGATAGCCTGACCCGTTTGGACGAGAAGAGAAAACAAGGCAACCGGCAGAAGAACGGTGCTCCGCGCAACAATAACAACAACAGAACGGAGAAAGCCGGACGTCCTGGACAACAGCAACAGGCAAAAAATAAACCGGAACAAAGCAAAAAACCAGAGCAGGGCAAGAAGCCAGAACAGGTTAAAAAACAAGAGAACAGAAGACCGGAGCAACCTAAAAAAGCACCAGGAGAGGGTCAAAAACCAGCTAAAGTACCTGTAGATCCGGCAATAGCAGGGCAAGCTCCGGCGGCAACAGGTCAGCCTTCAGCGAGCAGGAACAGGAATAGAAATAACCGCAGACGTAACAAGCCATCATCGGATAAACCTAAAAATGAAGCAGAATAAATCCCTGGTTTTTTCTTTATGGAGTATCGCTTTACTGGCGGTTGTTTTATGGAGCGGTTGCACCACCAATAATGTCACTGATCTGAATGTGTCTATGGACCAGCACAGGTGGAGTTATATCAATAAGGTGAGTGCAACCGTAGACATTAAAGATCCTGCAAAAGCGTATAATATCTTCTTCAGATTGCGACATACTGCAGATTACAGGTATTCGAATATTTACATCTTATTTCACCTTAAACCAGCGGGGGGTAAAAAAGTTACCCGGAGGTACGGGTTTAAACTGGCCCAGGCAGATGGGCAATGGCTCGGCTCAGGCTCTGGTAATTTATTTACGTATACCTTTCCCTTGCTGACTCAGTATCGTTTTCCCGCTGCAGGGAAATATGAACTGGTAATGGAGCAGAACATGAGGGACAATCCTTTACAGGAGATCAGCGATGCCGGAATCACCGTAAGCACTGTAGAACCTTAAACTGATTAAGTTTCTTGTTTGTTAGCATTGTTGCTGGCAATTGATTTCAAAGGGCAGCAGGCTGTGCATGTGAATATAGGGGCATTTAGAAGCTCAGGAACAGAGGTTGTTACGTTGAGGGACAAGCTGGTGGGCCAATCTGTACATGTCTATCTGGGCTTTGTGGCAAAAGATCGGTCAAGGCAGTCCAGTAGTCAGTATTTGGGTGTGCTGGATCAGTGGTAGGGGTGTAATGAATATGATCTGTTCAAGTACTTGCTCTAATATATAAACGTTTGATATTTCTCTTTTGTTTCTGTTGTTTAGTTTATGTGTAAATAGTGATATTTTAAATTACAAAGTATACATTGGTATCCTTAACCAATTAAAAACAGTATGGGAGATTATTTAGCAACAAGAATTTTTCTGGAATTCTCTGCTGATATTGTGTCCGTTGACGCAGTACAAACAATTACAGGCACCTCAAAAGATAAGTTTGCGTCTACAATTATTGGAAAACCAGATCTTTTCAATTGCGAAGAGACCAATGGAAGGTATATATGGAAGTTAAAGCCTGAGATTCTGGAACAGCATTTATATCCTTTTTTAAAGGAATATTATAGGGATGCTTGTAAGGCTAACCCGAATTATTTAGAGG
>NZ_QAIL01000289.1 GCF_003061025.1 Pedobacter sp. HMWF019
TGATATAGATGTATAAATTATGTTGCATCGTTATGACAACATAACGGTGCAACAAATCAATTACTAAATATAGATCTAGGTGAGAGACCGTTTACAAAATTCTGTAAAAATTGATCCCTCCGCAACAACTTCAGGTTGTAAGTCCAGCTCTCCTTGCAAACGACAGAAATTAATTAAATGATTGTCTGAATTCCAGTGGAGAAAGACTGGTTTTGCTTTTAAACAATTTATTAAAAGATTGAGGATGTTCAAAACCCAATTGGTAAGCAATCTCCGCAACAGACGTGTTGCTGGTCGAAAGGATTTCTTTAGCTTTCTCAATGAGTTTTTGGTGAATATATTGTTGGGCATTCTGGCCAATCAATGACCGGAGCATATCGCTTAAATAACGAGGAGAAACGTGCAATTGCTCTGCCAGAAACTGAACTGTCGGCAGGCCTTTATCCAGGGTAGTTTCATTATTGAAATAATCATTCAGCAGGCTTTCCGCTTTAGAGAGTAGATCATTGTTCACTGCTTTTCTGGTAATAAATTGTCGTTTATAAAAACGATTACTATAATTCAGCAGCAATTCAATTTGCGTTACAATCACATCCTGGCTGTAATCATCTATGGGCAGCTGCAATTCCTCTTCAATATGGTTAAATATGCTTAAGATCGTAGATCGTTCTTTATCCGAGAGGTGCAAGGCCTCATGAATATCATAAGAAAAGAAGCCGTAGTTTTTAATATTTCTTCCCAGGGGATAACTCCTGATGAAATCAGGATGAATGAGCAAAGTATAGCCTAAATATTCCGTATCATCCGTTGTAGCCAGTAATTGGTTGGGGGAAGTGAAAACCAGACCACCTTCATCAAAATCATAATAATTTTGTCCATATTTTATTTTTCCGTTGGGGCCTTTTTTATAAGAGATCTTATAAAAATTCAGAAGAAAAGAAGCAGGCAACTGATCCTTATCTACAGAGATCAGCGTATTGTCAACCAGACATACCAATGGGTGCAAAGGCTTTGGTAAGCCCAGCACCCGGTGTAAGTCGGATATCGAATTAAATTGATAGGGAATATGTTCTTCCTTCTTCATCAGTACAAAGATAAGCGGTTTATTCTTCTAAAAACGTTTGTGCCATCTGTTTTCTAAAAGCTTCATCGCCAAGTTGTAAACGTTGTGCATAGAGTGCTTTTGCATCTTCACCAGCAACATATCTTAATTTATCTTTTCCATCTGTGGCCGCCTCATAGACTACAGCAGCAATGTCTTCTGCAGAAGTAAAATGATCCTCGTTAAAACCGGAGAACATTTTATCTACCCATTTTTGATAAACAGGGTGGGTAGACATGTCTGCTGAACGGCTCAGGAAATCTGTTTTAATTCCACCCGGAGAAACGGTTTTGATACACACACCAATTTTTCCCAATTCGAAAGCCATACTCTCACTCCAGCCTTCCAGTGCCCATTTAGTGGCATGATAGACGGAGCTGAAAGGAAATGTAATTAATCCGCCTATAGAGGTGGTGGAAATAAAAAGACCCGCTTTTTTTTCTCTGAAATAAGGAATAAATGCCTGGGTTACGCGGATCACCCCTAAAATATTTGTATCTAACTGACGAACCAGCTGCTCATCTGTAGTGGATTCCAGAGGCCCCATTAATCCGTAACCAGCATTGTTAAATACCACATCAACCGGACCTAAAGCAATCGCCTTTTGGACGGCATCTGTAATCTGATTTGGATTGGTTACATCCAAAGGCAATAAACTGATGTGATCTGTAACGCTCAATTCCTTTTCGTTTTCTGGTTTACGCATGGTTGCGATGACTTTCCAACCCTTGGCTGCAAATAACTTAGCGGTTGCTTTTCCTAAACCGGTAGAGGCACCTGTAATGAATATTGTTTTCATGTTCTTGATCTATTTTGTACCACAAAGTTCCATGAAAGGGCATTCATCCAGGTATCCAAACTGGAATTTATTGTAGCCAAAATGGTATTCTAAAAAACGAAGACGATGACTGACCAAGCTTTATTTATTTAATAATTTCTTTTTAGTTTTTTAAACATTAGTTTTGCTATGGCCACCTGGCTATATTGATTTCATGCGTCCCTACAAAGCCTCCAAATATTCCGATGAAATCCTGCTGGATCTGGTTAATTCCCGTGATGACCGTGCCGCGTTTACAGAAATTTACCATCGTTACTGGCAAATCCTGCTGGATGCTGCTTACCAGAGGCTCAAATCCAGAGAAGCCTCAGAAGAAATTGTGCAGGAAATCTTTGTGAATTTTTTTCTTAGACGCCATGAAGTTGAAGTTAAAAGTAATCTGGAGGCTTGGTTGAAAACAGCCCTTAAGTATAAAGTGTATAATGTTTACCGGTCTCAACAGCTGCACCAGAAACATCTTGAGGGAATTATGCGTGAGACCCACTCTTCGCCTTTGCCACCAGATGAGGCCATGTCTATTAAGGAACTCAAGGAGCGCATCCTGTCTGTAACAGACAAACTACCTGATAAATGCAGGGAAGTATTTATACTCAGCAGAATAGAACACCTCTCTCAGCAGGAAATAGCCATTCGTTTAAATATTTCAGTAAATACCGTAAAGAAGCACATCACCAAAGCGATACGCATCCTGAAAACTGAATTTAAAGAAAATCATTTTGACTTATTATTGCTGATTCTTTTTTTTAACGTCTTTAAATAAAACGTTTTATCAAATTAATCATCTAATTATCTGTATGTTATCTTTTTGTTAAAAGAAAATGCACTTACGGGGTAGCACCTTTTTCCATCTAAGGGTATTATTAGTTAAAGGGCCCTTTAATGGATAACGAAAAGATACTTTACCTGCTTGATCAATACAATAACGGAACCGCTTCTGCTGAGGATCTGAAAGCGCTCGACAACTGGTACAATAGTTTTGAGCAAGATGAAAAGCTAACCAATGGGTTACCGGGTAGTAAAGTGAAAAATATAGAAAAGAGAATGCTATTTGGTATTGACCAGCGGATAGATGCAGCAACTACCGGATCAAAGCCAATTTCAAGAAGACTATCGATTCAACAATGGTTGACCGTAGCAGCGGCCGTATTCCTGATTCTCTCTTTGGCAGGTTTTTTCGCCGTCAAAAAACTTCCTCTTTTCCATACAGAAGATACAGTTGGAATAGATGTGTTGCCGGGAGGGAATAAAGCAATACTCATCTTAGGTAATGGTAAAAAGATCGATTTAAATACACAGACATCAGGAATTATTTCACAGGAGTCTGGTACGCAGATTACAAAATCAACGAATTCCAGTTTAACTTATATTGCTGACCATAGCAATAACCAGAACAACCTAAGCCACATCAGCACAAACACAATTGTTATTCCAAATGGCGGACAGTATGAAGTTCAGCTTCCCGACGGAACACATGTCTGGCTCAATGCCGCTTCTTCATTAACCTATCCAACCCGATTCACCGGGCATAACAGAAAGGTTAAATTGACAGGAGAAGGATATTTTGAGGTCGCAAAAGACAAGCTTAAACCTTTTGAGGTAGAAACAGCAGACCAGCAGGTTCAGGTTTTAGGTACTCATTTCAATATTAATGCCTATGCCGAAGAAAAAATTCAAAAAACAACCCTTCTCGAAGGATCGGTCAAGGTCATTTCGAAAAACAATTCGATTTTGATTAAACCATCAGAGCAGGTTATCAATCAAAACAACGATTTGAGCGTAAAGACAGTCAATTCTGCAAATGCCATTGCCTGGAAAAACGGCGTTTTCCAGTTTGATCATACAGAACTTCGCAGCTTAATGCTTGACCTTTCCAGGTGGTATAACGTTGAAGTCGTTTATGAAGGCCATATAAAGAAACGTTTTTTTTCGGGTACAATTGATAAATCCTATACCCTGGTAGAGGTTTTAAAGGTTCTGGAATTAGGACGTGTTCACTACCAAATAGAGCAGGCAAGAACGGCAAACAAACAAGCAAAACTGGTGATCATTCCTTAAAAAAAGCAAATCAACAACCAATTATAAACTGAAGGTCTAATCTAAATTAAACAATATGACGAAATAATTTACAAACTCAACGAAGACAGGTTGATAAAAAAGAAACCGGGGAGCGCTTGGAACCCTTCCCCGGATTGTGTCTGGGTCAATCCTGAACCACCTGGTTAGAAACCAGCAGGGTTAAAAGATTAATGAACTGTTTTATATATCACATTTACCCAAACGTACAAAAGTATGAATTTAAACTTATGTACAGGGCCAGTCTGGAAAAGACCTGGGTCTGTATTGAAATTTTTGATGGTAATGAAAATGATTGTCCTGATAATCACCATCGGATGTTTACAGGTTTCTGCTAAAAGTTATGCACAACTTGTATCCATCAATGAAAAAAATATAGCGTTAACTGAAATTTTTGGTCAAATCCAAACGAAAACCGGTTATAGGTTTTTTTGGGAACAAAATGATCTTTCACAGGTTAAATTATCTGTAAAGATCAAAAATGCCACTTTGGAGAATGCATTGGAGCAGGTTTTCAAAGACCTGCCTTTTACCTATTCCATTACCAAAAAATCGGTCGTTATCCAAAAGAAAGAAAAGACCCTTTTTGAAAGGATATTTTCTGTATTTGCAGTTGTAGATGTCAAAGGAAGGGTTGTAGATGATAAGGGACTTCCTTTACCGGGCGCAACAATCAGTGTTAAGAACGAAAGCTATAGCAAAGGATTGGTCAGCGATGCCAACGGAGAATTTACATTGAGCCGTGTACCGGATGGCCTTTATGCAGTAGAAGTGTCTATGGTTGGATTTGTGAAGTATACCAACTCCATCACTATAAATGCAGAGAATAAACGTATAGATGTCACATTGGTACCCTCTGCAGACAATTTGAGCGAAGTGGTGGTGGTAGGTTATGGCACGCAGCAGAAAGTAAATGTAACCAGTTCCGTTGTTACGGTGTCCAGTAAAGAGATTGAAAACCGGGCAGTTCCCTCGGTACTGAATATCCTGCAGGGGGAAGCGGGTGGATTGAACATCCAGCAAACCGACGGTAATCCAGGCTATGGATCAACATCGGTAGATATCCGTGGCAACAGTACATTATCCAGTAACCCTGTTTTGTACATTGTTGATGGTATGGCGGTAAACAGTATTAACTATTTAAACCCCAGTGATATTTCTTCTGTGAGTGTGCTTAAAGATGCTTCTGCAACAGCTATATACGGTGCCAGGGCATCGGGAGGCGTATTGTTGATCACCACTAAAAAAGGAAAGCAGAACAGCAAGCCGGAACTGCAATACAGTACGATGGTTGGTTTTCAGCGGCCGGCAAGACTACCTAAATTTGTGGATGCACCGCAGTTTGTAGACTTGTACAATCAAGCCCAGCTGAATGACAATCCAGGTGCACAAGTAAAATATACGCCAGAGCTGGTCCGGAAATACAAATCGGGCGAATTGCCAAGCACCAACTGGTTACCTTATATCCTGGACAATCAAGCCATGCAAAACCAGCAAAACCTCAGCATTTCAGGGGGAGGCAATAATATAGATTATTTTATTTCAGGAGGTTACATGAACCAGGGAGGATTGATCAAAAACGTAGATTACAAACGTTACAGCTTAAGGGCAAATGTAAATATGCAAGTGTCTAAGAGATTAAAGTTGGGCATCAACTCTGTATTGACTAAGGAAGACAAACAACAGCCGGCCTATGGTACTGGAAATGCGCTGCAATGGTCTTATATCGTTCCGGTAACTGAATATCCTTATACCAAGGCAGGAAATGACCGGAGCTATCGCGGCGGATCCCAGCCCAATGACATTATGACCAGGGCAGGGGTTCAGAACGAAAACCTGAATACCATTAATACAAACTTTCTGGCAGAGTTTAAGATTCTGGATAACCTGATCCTGAACGGTACCTACGGTTACAACTACACCAATAGTTTTACTTCTGCCTTCAACAATAAATATCCCTTGTACAATGATGATGAGCAGATCGTGGTGTACAACAACAATCCCAACAGCGCTTATAAAGCGAACTATTCCCAAACACATCCAACCGCACTGCTCACTTTAAATTATGCCAAAGATTTTGACAAGCATCACTTTAAAGGATTATTTGGTTATTCACAAGAGCAGGACCGGTACGATTTCAACAGCATAACCCGCTGGGGTTTCCTGAACAATTCATTAGATCAGATAGATGCAGGTTCTTCTGATCCGACCTTGACCAATGTTTCAGGAAATGCAACTTCATACGCTATCCAATCCTGGTTTGGTCGTCTCAACTATGACTTTGATGGTAAATATCTGCTTGAAGCCAATGCGCGCTATGACGGTACTTCGGTCTTTAAGAATAAAAAATATGGATTTTTTCCATCTGTATCTGCAGGATGGGTAGCCTCGAAAGAGAATTTTTTTAAATCTCTGAACAATGTGGTTAACTTTTTAAAGGTCAGAGGTTCTTATGGACAGGTTGGAAATCAGAATGCAAGTGGTTTATATCCATGGGCCAATACCATTGCACAAGACAAATATGTCTTGAATAAAGCAAGTGTAACCACCACTTATTACAATAATTCACCCAATCCTGACTTGACCTGGGAAGTTAAAACCACAGCCAATCTTGGTCTTGATTTTACCCTCCTGCAACACCTGGACATCAGCCTGGATGTTTTTAGAGACCGTACTACAGGTATATTGCGGTCACCAAATGTTCCGTCTACGTATGGGATTGGTGCACCCCAGCAAAATGTAGGTAAAATGCAGAATCAGGGCTTTGAACTTAATATTGCTTATCGAAATCATATCGGCGATTTTAATTATCATGCTTCAGTTAACCTTTCCGACAGCAGGAACAAGATCCTTGACCTGGGTGGAACAGGACCAAGTTATGGAGACAATCCACTTGTTGTAGGTCAGTCACGCTGGATATGGTACGGTCTGCAGGCAGAGGGACTCTTCCAGTCAAAAGAAGACATTGCCAATCATGCCACACAAGATCCAAGGGTACAACCGGGAGACATTAAATTTAAAGATGTGAACGGCGACGGAAAGATCACACCAGATGACCGTGTCATTTTAGGCCAGGCTACACCACATTATCGCTATGGAATTACCTTAGGCGGTTCCTACAAAGGCTTTGACTTTTCGTTATTGCTGCAAGGCGTAATGAGTAATCTTGCCCGTGTAACAGGTGGAGCGCAGGTCCCATTCTTTTTTAATGGTGATGGAAATATTCTCCAGTCACAACTGGATTACTGGTCTCCCTCTAATCCGGATGCGCGTTATCCCATCCTTAGAACCGATCAATCCATTAACAATGGGCAGTTTTCGAGTTGGTGGCTGTTTAAAGCCTCTTACCTGAGATTTAAAAATGCACAGCTGGGCTATACTTTTTCTAATACGCTGACCAGGAAAATAGGGGTTGCCTCGATAAGGATTTTTGCAGCAGGAGATAATTTGTTTCTGATCACCAGTAAGAACTTCCCGAAAAGCCTGGATCCGGAGATCCCGAATTATGGTGATGGATCTAATTATCCTCAGGTACGTAACCTGAGCCTGGGTTTAAACGTAAACTTTTGATATCGGCATACACCATGGTCTATCTTAATCCTATAACGATGAACAATAACATGAAAAAAATAATCGTAGTCTGTGCTGCAGTGATCACCTGTTTATTTGCAGAGAGTTGCAAAAAGGGACTGCTTGATCAAAGCCCGCTCAACCAAATCACAGACGGTACATACTGGCAATCTTCCGACGATGCTGTTATGTTTGCCACAAGAATGTACACCTATATGCCTCAGGATAATTTTGTTTATTATGAAGGCATGAGCGATAACGGAATCACCAACGACAATAATACCCGCCGTTTTGGTAACAGCACGCAAGATCCAACCATCAGTTCAAAAGAGTGGAGCTATGAACCGATGAGACAAGCTTACAGCTTCTTTTCCAATGTAGATAAAGTACCAGGTATGGATGCCGGGTTAAAAAAACGGCTTGTTGCAGAAGTAAAATTCGTAATGGCTTACCGATATTTCATAATGACCACCCTATATGGGGATATCCCATTTGTACATAGTCTGATCACAGATCCTAATGCTGCCGATTTACCTAAAACGCCTAAAGCAGAGATCACTAAAAATGTGATCCAATGGCTGGATGAAGCTGCGGCAGATTTACCCGCATCTTATACCGGTACAGATCTTGGGCGGGCAACAAAAGGGGCAGCAATGGCTCTAAAAGCCAGGGTATATCTTTACAACAGCCAGTATCCGGAAGCAGCTGCGGCTGCCAAAGCCGTAATGGACCTGAATATTTATCAGTTGTATCCAGATTACTATGCTTTCTTCCAGAAAGACGGAGATTACTCTTCAGAAGACATCTGGTCGTTTGGTTACACGCTGTCTGTCCGGCAAAACAGTTTGAGAGATATTCTTGGATCTCAGGCACTCATGAACGGCCGGAACATTCTGGACCCTACCGCAGAACTGGTGTCCGATTACGAAAGTAAAAATGGATATTATCCTTATACAAAAGATCCGTCTTATCTGGCTACAGATCCATTTAACAACAGAGATCCCCGGTTAAGACAGAGTATTTTATGTCCGGGAGATATCTTCCCTTATCCTAATTTTCCAAACATCAATCAGTACGATCCTTTTAACAACGCGGGTGATCGGATAGGTGGGGATCTGGGCTCCCGTTCAGGTTTCTCCTGGGCAAAAAATGTAGACCGTTATGACTATGTCCGTTCGGGTACAAACAACTGGAAAGCTTTTCGTTTTGGAGAAGTACTGCTAAACTATGCAGAAGCCCAAAACGAAGCGGGGGGACCAAC
Organism: Pedobacter sp. HMWF019; assembly: GCF_003061025.1. Lineage (GTDB taxonomy): Bacteria > Bacteroidota > Bacteroidia > Sphingobacteriales > Sphingobacteriaceae > Pedobacter. Next base: position 8,845 of record NZ_QAIL01000289.1, read on the forward strand.
AGCCGAGGTGATTGCTGCGATCGACAAAATTCGCATCAGGGCTAAAATGCCAACTGTTGCACAGACTTTTGCCATAAATAATATACTTGTCAGTCAATCTACCTTACGTACCTTTATCAGACATGAAAGAAGAATAGAACTGGCTGGCGAAGGATTGCGCTATTTCGATATCCTGAGATGGAAGATCGGAGAGCAAGTGATGCAGGGACCGATTTATACAGTGGATGCTTCTGCCGGAATTACGGCCATTAGTACCGCCAACGGAAAAATTAACAAGTACCCTAAAACAGTTATAGAAACCAGATTTTTTAATAATCCCAAGTTCTATGTGTGGCCGATCCCACAATCTGCAATTGATGCTTCAAAGGGAGTTTTAACCCAAAACCCTTTATGGAAATAGTAAAGAATTAACCACAAATAAAAAACAATAAAATACACACATGAAAACAAAATTCTTATTTTTCACCCTAGTCATGGCGCTTTATTTTTCCTCAGAGCTCCGTGCTCAGAACAAGGAAACACAGGCAAGCCCTCTATCAGAACTCCAGCGTAAATTTGTAGAGCTCCGTTTCGGTATGTTCATTCACTTTAATATACCTACCTACGAAGATGCAGACTGGCCAGATCCGGAAACTCCCGCTGCTGATTTTAACCCGACTAAACTCAATGCAGACCAATGGGCCAAAGCCGCTAAATCAGCAAACATGACTTACGGCTGTATTACCACAAAACACCACAGTGGATTTTGTATCTGGGATACCAAGTCAACAGATTACAATGTGATGAACAGCCCTTATAAAAAGGATGTGGTTAAACAATTTGCAGATGCCTTCAGGAAAAACGGATTGAAGGTGATGCTGTATTATTCTATCCTGGATACCCATCATAAACTACGCCCTAATGAGATTGTACCAAGTCATATCGAAATGATCAAAAAACAACTCACTGAATTATTGACCAATTATGGTCCGGTAGAAGCATTGATCATTGATGGTTGGGATGCACCATGGTCCAGAATATCTTACGATGATGTTCCTTTTGAAGAAATCTACAAACTGGTCAAATCTTTGCAGCCCAACTGTATAATGATGGATCTGAACGGTGCCAAATACCCTTCAGACGGATTGTATTATACCGACATCAAAACCTATGAAATGGGCGCGGGGCAACACCTTTCCAAAGAAACCAATACCATGCCCGCTTTAGCCTGCCTGCCTTTGCAAAGTTCCTGGTTTTGGAAAAGTGATTTTCCGGGAACAGCGGTTAAAAATCCAGAGAAGCTGGTTAACGAGACACTTCTTCCTCTGAACAAGGCAAACTGTAATTTTATCCTGAACGTAGCTCCAAACAAAGAGGGCTTGTTTGATGATAATGCTATTGCTGCCTTAAAAGAAATTGGAAAGTTGTATAAAAACAATCCGGTACCTGCTACATTTAAAGCTACAGGAGCGCCAATTATTTCCACTAACCTGGCCAGGAACCAGCCTGCAAATTCCAGTTGGAGCGAGGATATGAATATTATGGACTTTGCGAACGACGATGATTTCCACAGCTCATGGCAGTCCAATTCAAGAGTTAAAGAACCTTGGTACGAGATCGATTTCCGCAGCCCCGAAACGTTTAATACTGTAATTGTTTATGAAACCAAGCCCAACATAAAAAAATATAAATTAGAGTATTACGACAATAAAGTCTGGAAACTGCTTTTTGAAGGAGAAAACCTGAACAGGGTAAAACTACATCGTTTTGATAAAATTAAGGGCGATAAAGTCCGTATTTCTATCCAGACCTATAGTACAGCTCCATCAATTGCAGAGTTCCAAGTCTATAATGAGACCAGGTAAAATCATTCAGAAGGGTTGGTGACCCGAGAAATTTAATTTAAACTTTAGAAGGGCCGGGATGAAGTATTTCATCGGCCCTTTTTTTTAATTCTACCAATTTCTGCTGTATCTCAACATTCTTTTTTTTCAGTTCGGCAGCTTTCTTGAACAACTCTTCGTTGATCTTTTGTTGCGGAGCCAGATTTTCTGTTTTTTGTTGATTTTCCATAGTGAGAGAGATTAGGGTAAGAGGAGTGAGCTAATCTAATTTATTGTTGTTGTATGAATTCTATTTTAAATTCAGATTAACTCTTGCACCAAAGCTAGCAATAATTATTTAGAATCATTAAAAATAACTTATTGATTTAAGGAAAGTTTATATAGATTTGCCGTTGATTAGATTAAATCTAAATAACCTTAAATTAAATCAGAAAAATGAAAACACTCAAACCATTCTTCATCATGCTATTGTTTATTGCAATAGCCAATCAGCTCTCCGCCCATGCGGTATGGATAGAAACCGCGGCTAATGGTAAAATTGGCCAGGCACAGGACGTTAAAGTTTATTTCGGTGAATACGGCCAGGGCGAACGGGACAAAGTAGAAAAGTGGTATTCAGATTTGAAGGATTTAACCCTTTGGCTGGTAGGTCCGGATGGAACCAAAACGCAACTTCCTACCACTATTGGAGAGAATGCTTCCCAAGCTTCCTTTACACCGCAGAAAGATGGAATCTACAGTTTACAGATCAGTCATAAGTCTAAAGACCTTCACGAAGGAACACAATACGAGTTTTTGGCCAGCAGCCATGTATTTGTAGGTAAAACATCGAGTCAGATCGACCCGGCATCCAGTAATAACGAGCTTCAGGTATTTCCTTTGAAAGGTACTTCCTGGAAAGCTGGTACAGCAGTTAAAGTAAAAGTGTTACACCAGAAAAATGCAAAAGCAGGTAGTACAGTTCAAGTATTTTCACCCTCCGGCTGGTCAAGGGAACTGACAACGGCTGAAGATGGAACTGTAAGTTTTATCCCTTTATGGCCAGGAAAATATGTACTGGAGGCCAGCAATTTCAGCAAGGATCCAGGCGAAGCAAACGGAAATCAATATAAAGCTCTTTGGCAAGGTTCTACTTATAGTTTTGAGGTTAAAAAGTAGCGATAAAAATGAAAGCAAGCTTAGCAAAACTATTGGTTTTGCCTTTTCTCATGGTCTTGACCTTAATGAGTTCTCTAAATGCGGTTTTTGCACAATCCTCAACAGGAATCATCACAGGGGCTGTCACCACAAATGACAATAAACCAGCATCTGGGGTGAGCATTAAAGTGGCCGGTTCTTCAAAAAGTACACTGGCTAATGAAGATGGCTATTTTGAAATCAAAAACCTGTTGCCTGGACATTATGAACTTAAAATTTCTCTTGTCGGCTACCAAACCCAGCAGGAAAAAGTAACGGTACAGGCCGGAAAAACCTCTAATGTATCGATCCAGTTGAAGCTGTCGAAGAACCAGCTTAATGAAGTAGTTGTTACTTCTGGTCATGCCAAATTCGCAAAAAAGGAAACTGAATATGTAGCCCGGATGCCACTCAAAAATCTGGAAAATCCCCAGGTGTATTCGGTGATCTCTAATGAGGTTATGAAAGAGCAAATTGTTGTAGATTACAAAAGTGCACTTAGAAATGCAGCTGGAACTTCTACTTTACTTCAGGCTGCAAATGGAAGGGCATATACCTTTATGCGTGGCTTTATTACAGGCAATTTTATCAGAAATGGGGTGTCTGCCTATCAGTATTCCGCTATTGATCCAGCCAATGTAGACCGCATTGAAGTTATCAAAGGCCCATCGGGTACTTTGTTTGGCTCGAGTATGGTTTCTTACGGAGGCCTGGTTAACAGAGTAACCAAGAAGCCATTTGATACTGCGCATACAGAGATTAGTTATACCGGTGGAAGCTTTGGCTTAAACCGGATCACGGCCGATATCAATAGCCCGGTAAGCGAAGATAAACGCGCATTGCTGAGAATAAATACGGCCTTTCACAGCCAGGGAAGTTTTATGGACTCAGGCTTTGAAAGAAATTACCTCATTGCACCAAGCTTTACCTATAAAGTCAACGATAGGCTGAGCTTTAATGTGGAAGCCGAGCTTTATCAGCGACATACTGCAGCTATTTCATCTTACGATTTTCAAAATACGGCACTTTGGGCCAATAAGAGTTTAAAAGATGTAGGCTTAGGCTACAACCGCTCTTACTCCAGTAATGATGTGGATACTCGTTTATTGAACTATAATGTTTACTTACAAGCCAATTATAAGATCAGTGACCAATGGACTTCACAAACCTTGTATACCGTTAATGGGGTAGATGCACCCGAGCAATACTTTATGAACCCCATAGTCATGAGTGGTGATTCCTTACAACGTTCGGTTGGGAGGCTATCTGATCGTTACCATACCCTGCAGATTCAGCAGAATTTTAACGGAGATCTGCACATCGGGTCTGTTAGAAACCGCATTTTGGTAGGATTGGATTATACGGGCTATGTGCAGGATCCCAATTACTATTTGAGCAGTAAGTACGATGTTATCAATTACAAACTACCCGCTACGCCATTTATCTCCAAAGCGGATCTGCAAAAAGCATTAGACACCATACCTGCCTCTCCTTCGGACCAGCGTACGAATAATTATGCAGCTTATGCGGCTGATGTGATTAACGTTACAGACCGTTTAATTGCTATGCTTTCTTTAAGAATTGACCATTATCAGGATAAGGGTACCCGTGATTTAAATTCTGGTATTACAGCCGGAGGTTTTTCTCAAACCAAACTGTCGCCTAAACTTGGGTTGATCTATCAGCTGCTAAAGGATCAGTTGTCCGTTTTTGGAAATTATCAAAATGGTTTTAGCTATGGATATGGCCAAAAAAGCCAGGATGGAAAATTGTTTAAACCAGAGCAGGCTTATCAATATGAAGGAGGGGTGAAACTCGAAACTTTCAGTAACCGTTTGTCTGCTACGTTGAGTTACTATAACATTTTGGTAAAGGATAAATTAAGAGCAGACCCAACCAATCCAAATTTCTCCGTTCAGGACGCCACCCAGAGCAGTAAAGGTATAGAAGCAGAACTGATTGCCAACCCTTTTAGTGGCTTTAATATTATGCTGGGATACGCCTATAATAAAAGTGTTTATACCAAGGCAGATGCAGATGTACAAGGAAAGCGACCTTACAGTACACCATTAAACATGTTCAACGGATGGGCAAGTTACACCATTTCAAGAGGTATCCTTAAAGGCGCGGGCATTGGCGCTGGTGGAAATTATGCCAGCAAAAGTTTCTTTGACGATTCCAATACACTTCTTATACCTTCATTTGTGGTCTTGGGAGCAACTGCGTTTTATGACCGTCCATCGTACAGGATAGGATTGAAAGCTGATAACCTGAGCAATGAACAATATTGGGGCCCATTTGGACAAGCCCAAATGCCCCGTTCTTTCTCCGCTAATTTTACAGTTAAGTTTTAAATTTTTGTGATCCCGGAACCTGCCGGGATCACAGTTGTAACGCTTAAGGTTTATTGATCCTTTTATTCAGTAATATATAAGCGGTGAGTAAAGCACTCCCCGCAAAAATAGCTATATTGGATAAAGAAAATCCGGTTTTTATTAAAGTGAGCAGCGAGTAAACTACTAATGCAAAAGACAGGACCAGCAATATTTTGATTTTAGACATTCAATACAAATTTTAAAATTGAACAGAAAGCCCGAAACTAAGGATATTTCCCCGAAGCCGGAGGCATTTTTAGTAGCTTCTTAAAATTGTGCTATAATTTTCCGGTTTATTGGTCTTTACGCCTTCAATTTAAGAAGGTGATGTGTTTGGAATCAGTTCTAAATTGATTTAGTATGAGTGCGCTATGAGTGCGCTATGAGTGCGCCATGAGTGCGCCATGAGAGCGCCTTTTTTCATAAAAAGGCGCTCTCATGGCGCAAGGATTCTGGTGTCACTCCGCAGGCATACTGAAGGGATATGTAATCATTTCTAAACCAAATATTTTTCTTTTTCGTAACAGAATCAAATAACCACATGTTTACAGCGGGTAAATC
>NZ_QAIL01000290.1 GCF_003061025.1 Pedobacter sp. HMWF019
TCTCCTTTGCATTCAAAAAGAAGTATGGTTTGGTGCCCTCATTATTAAGTAAATTGGAGAAACATCTGTAAGAATAAATAAAAAAGAGGGCGTATTATTTATATTTTTTTCATTTTATTTAGATTGATTCCATTTAATACTTAGCTTTGGGCAAAAAATACAAAGCTGTGTTTGATAGTAAGCCCAAACTTGACCCGAAGGATAAGAAACTCATCCAGCATATGGATGGAGCAGGCTTTGAACATCTATACCGTACCTATTGGAAGAAAGTATTTAGTATCATTTATCACTATACCAACGATAAAGAAATCTCCAGTGAAATTGCACAGGATCTGTTTGCTTCTATTTGGGAACGCAGAGAAAAACTCGTCCTACGAACCACAATAGAGCAATATCTCTTTCGCGCAGCTAAACTTCAGGCTTTCGATTACCTCAGAACGAGTATACGCCATAACCAATTGCTGGAATGTGCACTTCAAGATTATTGCGGTGCACATAATTGTACAGACGAAAAAATAGCTTACAACGAGCTTCACGGAAAACTGAATTTACTGGTAGACCAATTGCCGTGTCGCTGCAGGGAGGTTTATCGTTTAAGTCAGCAAGAAGGACTTAATAATAAACACATCGCTTCTGCCCTATTGATTTCTGAAAAAACCGTTGAATATCATTTATACAAAGCTATTAGCTTTTTAAGGACTAATCTTGAAACTTTCCAGACAAAAAAATAAAAGAAATTAGATGGATATCAGTTGTTTATAGTTTTTTTATTTTTTTTATGATTTCTACCTAGGAAAATCTCCTGTTTATACAACTTGTTTTTAGAAGGCTTTATACAGGCCTTGGAAAACCTTTATGGAAATCAATAGAGATATTATTCAACGTTATCACCTGGGCTTATGCAATCCAAATGAAATAGCCATTGTAGAAGCATGGTTAGAGTCGGACCAGGTGAGTATGACATTTCTGGAAGGCGAAGAACTTCAATTGTTGGAAGACGCAGGTTGGGAACAACTCGGAGAACATTTAGAACTGAAGCAGAATCACATTGTTGAGATTCCCAACAAAAAGCTAAAAATCCGTCGATTTCGTTTGGGCTGGCAAATCGCAGCCAGCATTGGCTTCCTACTGGGGATCAGTGCAATTTATTTCGTGTATTATTCCAGTTTACAGAAAAATAAAGCTGGTCAAGTCAGCGCTAAACTGATTTATAGAGAAATCCATACAAAAAAAGGTGAAAAACTTCAGGTAAGCCTGCCGGACGGTACCCAGGTGTGGATGAATTCTGAGAGTACATTGCACTTTCCCAAGCAATTCGCAAAAGACCAAAGGTCAGTTAGTTTTAGAGGGGAAGCTTATTTTAGGGTTACTAAGAATCCAAAGAAGCCATTTATCATCACTTCGGAACGGGCCAGAATACAAGTACTCGGCACCAGATTTAATCTACGGGATTACGCCAATGAAAAATTAAGCTGGGTAGTTGTAGAAGAAGGAAAAGTCCGTTTTTCTGGAATAGCCGCAACAGAGAACCTAATACTCACCGCAAACCAGAAAGGTGTATATGAGCCTGGTGCGCAATCAGTACTCACTTCACAATTGGTTTATAATACCGCCAAGTATATGGATTGGAAAGATAATAAACTGGTTTTAGACAATCTCACACTGTTGGAAATTTGTCCAATAATAGAAAGATGGTATGGTGTTAAACTGTTAATTGTCGATGAAGAATTAGGCAACAGACGCTATACCGGTAGCTTTGAAAATCCGGGCATCAAACAAGTTGTGGAAAGCATCTCTTTTGCTCTAAAATCTAAATGCCGTCAGCATAACAACACATGGACCATCTCTAAATAAAATAGAAAAACCCGGGTTCGGTCGCCAAACTTCATCCCGGGCTATCGCCAATCAATTCATCATTAATCAACAACAAACAAAAGTATGTACAAACTGTGTACCTCAAAGAAAAAAATCACAACAATCCTACTATTGCTAAGCACTGTCTTTTTATGGCACCCTTTATTTTCGCAAGACAGGGAGAACTCTGTTTTGGAAAAAAACATTAGTATCCAAGCTAATAACCTTAGCTTGAGTGACGCTCTGGAAGCTATATCAAGTAAAGCTTCAGTAAACTTCTCTTATAGCAGCAGTCTGCTCAATTTACAAAGAAAGGTGAACCTCAACTACTCAAACAGAACTTTAAAAGAGATTATCACAGAACTTCTCGGACGTCAGCTAAAAGGACTGAGCGTAAACGGAAAGCAAATAACAATACAAGTGAGCGGTCCTGGAGGCAATATAAAAGGCAACGTAAAAACCAGTGATGGAAAACCTGCAGCGTATGTTACCGTAACGATTAAAGGGTTAAAAAGTACCCAGGTAGATGCTCATGGAAATTATCACTTTAAAGACATTGAAGAAGGAAATTACACCATGACCAGTAGTTATATAGGCCTCAGTACTCAGCATAAGCAAATTACTGTAGCGTCATTAGAAACAGCTGTAGTCAACTTTACATTGGCAGAAAATAGCGAGCAACTCAATGAAGTAAAAGTCAATGGCAAAAAAATCAATAAATTCGTTACCAGAAAGAGCGAAACTGTAGCTAAGCTACCACTCAACAACCTTGAAAATCCTCAAGTATATACAACTATTACTAATTCGCTATTTAATGAACAAATTACTACTGATTTGACTGATGTTCTAAAAAATACGCCAGGAATACTCAAAATGCAGGGAAGTATTGGTCGAAGTGGTGATGGAGCTGTATACTACAATCTTCGGGGTTTTCCTACCCGTATTTCTATGATAGATGGTATTGCGGGTCAAACCAACGGCGATATTGATCCAGCTAACATAGAGAAAATTGAGGTTGTAAAAGGTCCGTCGGGCACTCTGTATGGTGGTTCACTCACCACATTTGGTGGGCTCATTAATGTTGTAACAAAGAAACCTATAGATACATTGGGTGGCGAGATTGGCTATACCACTGGAAATTACAATCTGAATCGACTTACTGCAGACATTTATGGACCTGTAAATAAAGATAAGAATCTTTTGTTTCGGATTAATGCAGCCTACCATAAACGGTCGAGTTTTCAGGATGCTGGATTTAGAAAATCTACATTTATAGCCCCTGTTATCTCCTACCGTTTAAATGAAAAACTTGATCTAAGCTTAAACGCAGAATTTTACGATTATGAGGGCACAAATCCATCTATCGTATTCCTGCACCGCACTAGAAAATACATAGCCACCACACCACAGGAACTCAACTATGACTGGAACCGCTCTTTTACTTCTAATGACATCACATTGAAAGCTCCGGCCACAAACATCCATGGACAGTTGAATTACAAAATTAATGACAGCTGGACATCGCAAACCAGTGTAGCCAGGAATACGCGTAAAACCGACGGTATGTATCAGTATCAATTTATAAGGGGTAAAACCAGTGATGATCTGGTAGAACGGAACGTACAGTTGCAAAATTATGAAGGTACTTCTACGGCTGTACAACAAAATTTTAATGGGGATTTTAAGCTCGCAGGCATGCGCCATCGGATAGTAGCCGGGTTGGACTATTTAAACCAAACAACCTATAATAACAACTCTGCCATTGTGAAGTTTGACACGGTAAGTGCTATAAATGGAAAACTTGCAGAGCAATATGGTAACCTTACCCGGGCAAAAGCAGAAGCTAAAATTGCTGCCATAACTGGTGTAGGTACAGCTGGAGCCGTAATCAAAAATTACAATTCCAGCAATATTTATAGCATATATGCCTCCGATGCAGTGAACCTAACAGATCAGCTGCTAGCTATGCTTAGTCTTCGTGTTGATCGCTTTCAAAGTCTTGGAACTATCAACCTGGCCACAAACTCACAGCAAGCAAACTCGAAATACAGCCAGACTGCTATTTCTCCAAAGTTGGGGCTCGTTTATCAAATTGTAAAGGAAAAAATATCCCTATTTGGAAATTATATGAATGGTTTTAGCAACGTTGCGCCGGTTTCTCAGCCGCTTGGTAATATTTCAGGAACATTTAAGCCGCAACAAGCCAACCAGTTTGAAGGTGGTGTCAAGATGGATGTTTTCAGCAATCGGTTAAGTTTCACCGCGAGCTACTATAACATTAAAGTTAAAGACGTTACGCGTGACCAAACAGTAAGGGTCGAAGGTAAAGATTACAATATTATTGTGCAGGACGGTACTCAGCTTAGCAAGGGAGTTGAACTGGAATTAATTGCCAATCCTCTTATTGGTTTAAATATTATTGCGGGTTACTCTTACAATGACAGTAAACTTATCCGTTCTACAAAAGAACTGGAAGGTAGAAGACCTGCTTCTGCAGGGCCATCCAATCTGGTCAATTTCTGGGCAAGCTATGTGCAACCAAAAGGTCAGCTCAAAGGCTTGGGTGTTGGATTCGGTGGAAATTACGCCGGTAAATACCTGTCAGGAAATTCATTGACAACTGGAGTGTTTACTTTTCCTGCATACACTCTTCTAAATGCGACTGTTTTTTATGATACCCGCCGCTGTCGTGTCGGTCTAAAAGTTGACAACCTGACTGATAAACTTTATTTCACCGGACAAGGGGTATTAAGTGCTCAAATGCCAAGGACCATATCAGCTAATGTTACACTCAAATTTTAAGAATGCCATACGTCTCTTACACCTCTGGCTCGGATTAATATCCGGGCTGGTGGTGTTTGTTCTTGGGCTCACCGGATCTATTTATGCCTTTTCTGACGAACTCAAGGAACTGTGCTATAAACAAAGGCTCTATGTCGATACCGTACCGGAAGCATCCCGGCTGCCCCTAAATCAGCTGGTGAGAATTGCAGAACAAGCAATGGGTAAAGACCGTAAAATATCAAGAGCTGAACTTTCACAAAAAAATGATCGTACCTATATGTTCCGGGCTATGAAATTAAATCGTAAGGCATTCGGGTATTGGAGGTATTATGTGTACTATGATAAGGTGTACCTTAATCCATATACAGGTAAAGTTGTATACATAGAAAATGCCAAGAACGAATTTTTCACCATTATTCTTGCGTTGCATATGAATCTCCTGCTTGGTGACCAAGTAGGTCATTTTATAGTCCGTTGGGCAGTAGTATGCTTTGTTCTGCTTTCAATTAGCGGTATTATATTGTGGTGGCCAAAAAAGTGGAAACTTAAACAGCTCAAGAAAAGCTTTCGTATTAAATGGAAGGCAAAATTTAAACGTTTAAACTACGATCTGCACAATGTTGCTGGCTTTTATGCCTTTCTTGTTCTAATTCTCATCGCACTCACTGGATTAATGTGGTCCTTTAACCTTACTACGGAAAAAAGATCAAAATTACAGTCCGATACCACCCAGCAATTAACAAAAATGAAAGACAACATTATTCTTCAGCAAGCCCTACAGAGATCTCCCGAAACTGCCTACTTCTTGTATAATTTTCCGGCTGCTAAAAGTGGCACAACAGACCTTTCTGCTTACCAGAGTAACACTAATCTTTATGATCGCGTACAATACCGATTTGATCAGTATAGCGGAAAATTATTACAACAGGGGCCTGAATTCAAAGATCTAACCATTACTGCTAAAATCATCGCCCTTAATTACGACCTCCATACAGGAAGCGCCGTTGGTTTACCTGGAAAATTTATTGCATTTCTATCCAGTCTAATTGCGGCAAGTCTGCCAGTAACCGGCTTGTTGATTTGGTTAAACAAGAAAAATAGGTGACGTTTTTGAAAAATTCTCTATTAGTAATGAATCAAACCAAAAATCAGGCTCAATCCAATGATGTACAAAACATTTAATTTAAACTTTTTCATCAGGATCAAAGAAAATGCAATCCAACCAAGAGCGTAAAAATCGATAGAATGAATTGATACTCCTTTTGGAAAGACGACATCTCTACCCAAAAATAAAGTAAGGTTTAAAATCACACCCACCACGGCCGCGGTTACAAAACCAAGTATGGACCCTATAGCTTTGTTCCCATGCGTTCTTTCTATAATTGGGCCTCCAACAAAAATAAACAGGAATGAAGGGAGAAAGGTTAGAAAAGTAGTGAGTAATAGTGCTCCAGCCCCCATGAGCATAGAACCCGAAAAGTGATTGTAAGCAGCCATAAACCCAACATAACTTACAACAATAATGAGGGGGCCAGGCGTGGTTTCTGCTAAAGCAAAACCATCAATCATCTGCATTTTACTTAACCAGTTTAACTTGGTGACGCTAAACTGGGCTACATACGGCAATACGGTATAAGAACCACCAATTGTAAATAGCGCAGTTTGTGTAAAGAACAAACTTAATTGTTTCCAAAAACTGAAATCAACTGCAAAGAAATAGAAGGCTGTTATCGGTATCAACCAAAGCAGAATAAAGACTATAGTACTTCTAACGGACTTTTTAATTGTAGTATCCGACCCCAATGCGATAGAGTTTTTATTGAAATAATAGGCGCGCTCATCAACAGTTGTTTCCTTGTTAACTCCATTTTTTTTATCCAGCAGACCCGGGAGAAATTTCCATACTACGATACCCCATAGTATTGCGCCAGTAATAATCATCAACATAGATAAATTAAAAAAGAAGATACAAATAAAAGCAAGGAATGCCACTAATACATGTAGGGATGTGTGTAATGCCTTGTTGCCAATGCCCAATAGAGCAACTATAATGATTGCGATGACAGCCGGTTTAAATCCATTGAACATAGCAAACATCCAGGGTTGGTTTCCAAAATAAACGTAGAACACGCTTAATAGTAGCAGGATAAACATAGATGGTAGCACAAAGAGAATACCTGCAATAAGCCCTCCTTTTAAACCATGCAATTGCCAGCCAATATAAATAGCCAATTGCTGTGCTTCTGGACCTGGTAATAACATGCAAAGACTTAAAGCATGAAAGAACCTGCTACTGCTGATCCATTTTCTTTTGGTGACCATTTCATCATGCATGATGTTTATGTGGCCAACTGTTCCTCCAAAACTGATCCAACCCAATTTGAACCAGAATTTTAGAGCGTCTTTGAATATGGGGGGCTTATGTTCAAATGAGCTCATCATCCGGCAATAGTACTTAAAACAAAATCAAAAATCAAAGCTTTACCGGGGTATATTTTTGATTTTAAATAAGGTGTTTTTTAGTTGGTTTAAGACTACATCTCAATATTGAATAACCTCCTATATATGTGCTTATAGATAATTGACCTGGCGATCTTAGATCAGTTTTTACCCGAAATCAGAGAGTTCCAGCAATGAGAATGGAGGAAAGCCGAATTTTCCTCCATTCAATAGCCAATCTAATCAACTGAATTAGCCTTCTTCGCTATTCTTCATTTTCATCAATATCGTATACGCATTTTTAGTTACGATCTGACCAGATGGCAAGTCCGATTTTACTTCCACAAAACCATTCATGGTTTTTCCAATTTCTACAGGTGTTAACCTATAAATGTGCGATTCCACTTCAGTGAACAGATAATGTTTATTATCAGACTTCACAATCGCTTCTTCAGGAACACTCCATACTTTAGCTTTATCCAGCTGGATTTCTCCATTCATAAACATTCCTGGTATTAATTCTTTTGGAAGTTTATCCAGGTGGCAGTGTAACTCGGTATTTCGTTCCTCTCCTATATTTGGTGTAATCAAGTGAATTGTTGCACCGTATTTCAACCCCGGATTTTTATTCGTCCAGCACAAAACTTTCTGTCCTGAATTTAAATTTGCTGCATCGTTTTCAAAAACGGTAAGCTTCAAATGCAGGTTATTAGGATTGATCAACTCGAATAAGATATCAGTTGGGTTTACATATTTGCCCATATTTACATTAACCTTAGTAACATATCCGCCAATCGGAGCATAAATATTGATCCTTTTGCTAATGTTATTTTCATTTAATCTGGACGGATCAATATTGATCATTTGGAGTTTTTCACCTAAAGCCTTAAGCATGACCTTTTGGTTTAAATATTCGCTTTTTGCCTGTTGGAATGACTTGTCGCTACTTGCCTTTGTACTGTTAAGCTCTTTTTGGCGGGCAAAATCCACTTCCAGAAAACCAAGTCTGTTTTTCGCGGTAAGGTAGTCTTGCTGAAGCTGAATAAATTGGTGATCTTCCAATACAGCCAATAACGCGCCTTTTTTAACCTTTTGACCAGGTAATAATGATGCTTGTTTCAAATATCCACCCATTGGTATGCTAATTGAAACTATATTCTGTGGTGGTACATCAATAACCCCATTAACTTTTAGAGTGGTATGCATCTCCATTTCCTGGGGCAAACCAGTTAAAATCCCCGCATTTTTTACCTGCACCGCAGACAATTCTACTACGTCATTATTTATCTTTTTACTTTCACTTTTTGCTCCTGAAGTGGCTTTGTCCTCTTTGGACTGCTCACTGCAGGAAGAGAAAATGGTCATCAATATTGCGGTGATTAAAACGCTTGCTTTCATGTATAAATTTTTATTAGTTAATAGCACTTATTTTTTCTACTTCAAAAGCAGCCTCATTAAGTTGTTGTACAGTATTAAAATATTCACTTCTAATTTGGATAGCCTGATTAATTAGTATTACCCAGTCCAAATAACCAATCTCACCTGCATTGAGCTTGAGTGTTGCGGTCTGAATAATAGATTTTGCATTAGGTAGCATGGTAGCCTGGTAAGATTTTACTAACCTGTTACTTTGCCGGTATATATTTACTGCAGTCTGAAGGTCTGACTGAAGTTGCTGCATAACCATATCTGCTTCAAGTTTGCGCTGACGGATCAAAACATTTGAAGCCTGAATCCTGGAATGCTGAGCACCCCAAAATACAGGAATACCTATCCCTACATTGACCGAGGAAAAGCGATTTCCACTACCATAATACTTTTCCAGATTCTGATTTGTTGTCTGCCAGCCGATAATAGTTGAACTATTATAGCCCGCATTAAAAGACGGCATAAGCTTGCTTTTCTCCAATTTATGCTGTTGTTGAGAGAGTAGAATTTGCTGCTTCTGCAACTGAATCACAGGACTACGTTCAATATAATCCCGATCAGGTAAAGTGGCCAGGTGATAGATAACTTCATCTGAGAATGGCTCTACTTCATTGTTGATGTTCAGTAATACCCTGAAGCGATCCTGAAGCACCTTGTAATCCGTTTCCAAAAACTCTAATTGGTTAAAGATCTGCACGCGCTGGTTTTCAGCCGTAGTCTGTTCCAGTACATCTACATCCCCAACCTTAAAACGTTGTTTTGTCTTTTGAAGGAAATGAGCATAAATGCTATCTGTTTCTATTAATAGAGCTCGTTTCTGTTGTAAAACCAATATACGATAAAATGTCTGCTTAACAAAATTCTTAATATCCAATTCCTTTTGTGCCGCGTTTGTTTCACTAATCTTAATGCTGGTCTGGTTAATGCTACCCAGATGCTTATAAACACCAGGGAATTGAATAGCCTGGGATATGGAGAATCTATTGTCGTTTATCGTACTATTAAACTTCCCATACTCAAAAGTAGCATTGGTTTTTTCCAGATCAAGGTTACTCTTTTTCAGTGCCTGGTAATATCCAATTTCTATTTTGGAAATCTGTAGAGAAACATTGTGTTTTAATGCACTGTCTAAGGCGGCTGTCAAAGAGATTTTTTCCTGGGCATGGCTTTCAGAAATTCCAAATCCAAGAATTATAAATAGCGATACAACCAGCTTTCGTGGTTTAAAATAACCGAAGCCCTTTTCAAATAGGATATATAACATAGGTAAAACAAATAGGGTAAGCAGTGTAGAAATAATCAATCCGCCAATCACGACCGTGGCAAGAGGTTTCTGTACCTCCCCTCCTGCACCCGTACTAATGGCCATAGGAATAAACCCTAAAGACGGAACAAGCGCTGTCATCAATACAGCCCGCAATTTAGATTTAGTAGCATGGATCACAATTCTTTTAACATCGGTCCAACCCTCGTTTTTAAGACGATTGAACTCAGAAACCAACAAAATACCATTCAAAACCGCCACGCCAAACAAGGCAATAAAACCAACTCCTGCGGAGATGCTGAAAGGAATATCTCTGATCCATAAAGCAAGAACACCTCCAATAGCAGATAAGGGAATAGCAGTATAGATCAAAAGGCCTTGTTTTACAGAACTAAATGCGAAATAAAGCAACAAGAAGATGAGCAATAGAGCAATAGGAACTACGATACTTAAACGGGCTTTGGCAGCAGTCATGTTTTCAAATGAGCCACCATATTCAATCGTATATCCCTTTTGCAACTTCAGTTGTTGTTCGACTTTTTGCTTGAGTTCAGTTACAATTGACTGCACATCGCGCCCACCCACATTAAAGCCCACGATAATCCGCCTCTTGGTATTTTCTCTTTGTATTTGATTAACACCTTCTACTTCTTCTATGACAGCTACTAAAGACAGTGGTATTTGTGTGCCTTGTTTGGTGGGAACAAGTAAATTCTGAACATCTGATGTGCTTTTTCTGGCATCACCTGCGAGGCGAACTACCATATCAAAACGTTTTTCCCCTTCGTAAACTTGTCCGGCAATCTGACCGGCAAAAGCAGTATTCACCACCCGGTTAATATCACTTACGTTTAAGCCATACTTTGCCATGCCATCTCTGTTGTACTTAATGACCACTTGAGGCATACCTGTTACCCTTTCTTCATAAATGTTGACGGCACCCTGTACTGTTTGAATGATATCATTGAGCTTATGGGCGTAATTAGCCAGGGAATCAAGATCTTCTCCAAATATTTTGCAAACCACATCCTGTCGGGCGCCTGTCATTAATTCATTAAAGCGCATTTGAACGGGAAATTGGAAACCGACGGTAATGCCAGGAATTTCCTCCAGGGCCTTGGTCATCTTAGTACTTAACTCACCGAATGAACTTGCAGATACCCAATTCTTCTTATCCTTAAGGATCACCATCATATCAGCAGCTTCAAAGGGCATAGGATCTGTTGGTACCTCTGCGCTTCCCACTTTGGTCACTACTTTTTCTACTTCCGGAAATCTGGTTAACAAAATTTTGGAAGCTTGTTGGGTGGAGTTGATCGTGTTATTTAGATTACTACCTGTCAGCAATCTAGTCTCCACAGCAAAATCACCTTCTTCCAGTTGCGGAATAAATTCTCCTCCCATGCGACTCAAAATCACTATTGCAACAACAAAAAGAGCAAGTGTAAGCGCAATAATAGTTTTAGGAAAAGACAGTACTTTATTCAAAACCGGTTGATATTTTCTTTCCAACCAGATCATGAGTTTATCCGTAAAGGTTAAATCATGCTTTAACTTTTTCTTTAAACACAATGCGGCCATCATTGGCACGTAAGTAACAGAAAGTATAAATGCGCCCAGAATAGCGAAAGCAATTGTAAAAGCCATTGGCTTAAACATTTTACCTTCAATGCCTTCCAGAGAGAGGATTGGTAAATAAACAATCAAAATAATGATCTGGCTAAATACAGCTGATTTAATCATTGATCCCGTAGATTTACTCACTTCCGCATCCATTTGCTGCTGATCAATTCTGGTCATCCCCCTAAAATATTTTGAATGTGAAAAACGGTGAAGAATTGCTTCCACAACAATTACAGAGCCGTCTACAATCAATCCAAAATCTATTGCTCCAAGACTCATTAAATTTCCCCCAACACCAAACATATTCATTAGGATAATGGCGAAAAGCATAGAAAGTGGAATTACAGAAGAAACAATAAGTCCGGCCCGAAGATTACCTAAAAAGAACACCAATACAAAGATTACGATAAGTGCCCCTTCCATTAAATTAGTTTCAACTGTTTTAATGGCATTGTTTACCATTTTTGTTCTGTCCAGAAATGGTTCAATAACCACACCTTCAGGTAGCATTTTTTGGATTTCAGCTACTTTGTCCTTCACCCGTTTTATCACCACAGAAGCATTTTCGCCTTTTAGCATCATCACAACTGCACCAGCTACTTCGCCTTTATCGTTATAAGTCATTGCTCCATAACGAATTGCAGATCCGTATTGAACATCTGCTACATCTCCCATTAAAACGGGCATTCCGTTGTTCAGGGTCTTTACCACAATCTTTTGAATATCTTCAATCGTAGAAGTCAGACCCTCACTACGGATATAGAGAACAGTCGGGCCTTTTTCAATATAGGCACCACCCGTATTTTGGTTATTCCTCTCTAATGCATCAAAAACATCTGCAATAGTAAGGTTGTATGCTTTTAGTTGCTGTTGCAGAACGGCAATTTCATATTGTTTAAGCTTGCCACCAAAGCTTGACACCTCTGCAATTCCCGGAGTTCCAAGGAGCTGCCTTCTTACAATCCAATCCTGGATAGTTCGCAACTCAGTCATGTCGTATTTATCTTCAAAACCCTTCTTCGGTCTAACCACATACTGAAATATTTCACCAAGTCCTGTAGATACCGGTGCCATTTCAGGACTTCCCGATCCTTCCGGAATATCCTTTGTAACCTGTTGTAATTTTTCGCTGATCTGTTGTCTGGCCCAGTACACATCGGTATCGTCATTAAAGACGATAGTGACGAGTGAGAGTCCAAACCGGGAAAAGCTTCTGATCTGCTTTAGGCCAGGAATGCTACTGCAAGCTTGTTCAACTGGAAAGGTAATGAGTCTTTCTATGTCAGGAGCGCCAAGCGAAGGCGAAACAGTGATCACTTGTACCTGATTATCTGTAATATCCGGAACGGCATCTATTGGTAGTCTGGTTACTTCGTAAGCGCCCCAACCAATAAGGGCAAATACGAACAAACCAATGATTAGCTTGTTCCTTACGGAAAAGCCAATAATTTTATTCAGCATAGTTTTTATTTATTGTACTTAAGAAATTGATCATATAAACTATCTCATGCAGCTTTTTAGGTTAACCGCAATAGATAATAATTTTATAAAATGTAAATAACAAAAACTAGACCTGCGGAGGCCGAAAAAGAGATTCCAGGAAGGGTTGTAAAAACATACAATCTCTAAAAACAGGTTTTATGCTATTAATTGAGCATATATGGGGTTTGTTAAATCGTGTTTTTACTAATGGAATTGCTGGTTGGTTAAAAGAAGAATCCACCTTTTTAAAAGGCAATTTCATATCTTGTTCCTGGTCATCATCATTCAAGTCCTCGCCCCAATAATGAAGACTTAAAAAGTGCATCACACTAATACCTGCATCTCTCTGCTTATGTT
>NZ_QAIL01000291.1 GCF_003061025.1 Pedobacter sp. HMWF019
GTATAGAAGCATTGAAGATTTCATCAAGGACTGGACAGTAGAAGCGGAAGGAACTGCTAAAATTTTTTCCTCCATTACAGATAATACCCTCAAAGAAAAGGTTCATCCTGATGTTCGTTCACTGGAGCGTTTAGCCTGGCACCTAACTCAGACTATTACTGAAATGGGACACCGTGCTGGCCTATTTACATCTGATGAGCTGGAACATGTTCAAACGCCTGATCATGCATCATCTTTGACAGATATCTATACACAATATGCAAACCTGATGGTTAAAGCCATTCGCTCAAAATACACAGACTCAGCATTGTCAGACCAGGTTGAAATGTACGGAGAACAATGGGAGAAAGGAAAAATATTAAGGGTACTGATTGCACACCAAACGCATCACCGCGGACAAATGACCGTAATTATGCGGATATTAGGTTTACCTGTTCAAGGCATTTATGGTCCATCGAGGGAAGAATGGTCGGAATTTGGAATGGTCGCACCTGATTAAAATTATGAACGACTCAAACGAAACAATTATCCACCAGGGAAAAACATTTACTCAAATTGACTATACAGAAAAGAATTTACAAAACCGTGAATTCTTAAATTGTGAATTTATTGGCTGCAACTTTTCTAAAAGTGATTTAAGTTACAATGACTTTATGGATTGTCAGTTCAAACAATGTAATTTTTCTTTAACCACTGTGGTAGGTACAGGCTTTAAAGACGCTACTTTTATCGGTTGTAAAATATTGGGCATTGATTTTTCGAAATGTAACAAGTTTCTGTTTTCCTTCCTTTTTGAACAAAGTCACCTGGATTATTCCACCTTTTTCGGTACCAAACTCAAAAAAACTAAATTCATAGATTGTTCGCTCAAAGAAACAGATTTTGAAGAAACGGATCTAACATCTAGTGTATTTCATAATTGCGATCTTTCCGGGGCGAGTTTTGTTCGTTCTGTTTTAGAAAAGGTAGATTTTCGTACGGCAAGGAATTTCAGTTTTGATCCTGCAGTAAATAAGGTTAAACAGGCAAAATTTTCGGCGTTAAACCTTGCAGGACTATTGTATCAGTTTAACCTTGACATTGATTATGACGGTTAATCAAGTATGTTATATGTATAAAAAGACGACGGGCTTTAAAAATAAAAAAGCAGAATAAACATTTAATTGTTTATCCTGCTTTAGTACCCGAGAGCAGATTCGAACTGCCACGCCGTTGCCAGCACCAGCCCCTCAAGCTGGCGCGTCTACCAATTTCGCCACCCGGGTATATTTAGTGCAAATATAGATTTAATCTCTAAAGTTCATAATGATAATTTGAACTTTTACAACTTATTTTGTTTCGGTATACACAGAAGACTATATACCTAACAGATATTCAACCTTATAACTGATTTTCGATTTACAGGTATAAGGTTAATCCGTCATAAGCCAGCCTGATGTTATCAGGAAGAACCTTCTCCACTTCATTGTGCAGGCCGAGGTTATGACTGATATGTGTAAGGTAAGTTACCTCTGCATTAATCTTTTTCGCAAAAGTAACCGCTTCCTCCAGGTTAAAATGAGAAATGTGATCTGCAATTTGCAAAGCATTAATCACCAGAATCTTCGTACCCATGATTTTCTCTGCAGCACTTTCAGAGATCGTTTTGGCATCGGTAATATAAGTGAAATCATTGATCCTGTAGCCTAAAATAGGAAGCTTATAATGCATAATTTCAATTGGTTCGATAAGGGTCTCTCCAATATAAAAAGAACGATCAGCAGAAATTTCATGCAAATTGATCTGTGGAAGCCCGGGATATTGGATTTCAGAAAAAATATAGGAAAATTCCCTTCTTAATGCCTGCTCTACTCTGATTGTTGAATAAATATCAATATTCTTTTTCAACAAGTAGTTAAAGGGTCTGATGTCATCCAAACCTGCAATATGATCCTTATGCTCATGTGTATAAATGATGGCATCAAGATCCTTAACACCGGCCCTGAGCATCTGATAACGAAAATCAGGACCACTGTCGATAACAATAGTTTTATCTTCTGTTTGCAGAAGAACAGAAGTTCTGAGGCGTTTATCCCTGTAGTCGTCAGAAAGGCAAACTTCACAACCACAACTGATGACCGGAATTCCCTGTGAGGTACCTGTTCCTAAAAACGTTACCTTCATTACCTCAAATCAACTAACTCTACACCTGGATATTTTTTTGCATCAAAGATGAAAATGCTTTCAGGCACTTTAACATTGGGCATAAAAGATTTAACGTTATAAGTATACTTATTTCCGTTCTTATCAAAAATCACCACATTAGAAATCTGTTTAGCAATCTTATCTATACTCAACCTCACCTTAAAATAGGGCTTTTTAATATCGTTTGGTGCCAGATCAACCATTTGATAAACCTTTCCTCCCGATTTACTTTCACCAGTATAAATGGATTTAAATCCCTTTTCATACATCGTGAAAATATGAGCTGGATTCAATGCATCACTGCTATTATCTACATTAGAAACCTGCACTTCTTTATCTGCTTTAAGATAACTCCATTGACTTTTACCATCACTAATCAGGTCTTTATCGTCCATGCTCATCTTATATTTATTTGCATTGGCCTTAACATACAATATACCTTTTTGACTTTCTTTTACTTTAGCTTCAGGATTATCTATCGTAAAAACAAACTCCGCTTTTACTACATCATAGGATCTGTATTTTTTGCTTACTTCTGCTAAAATAGATTTAGCTTTGGCTTCTGGTTGTGCCTGTCCGCGCGTATAAATCCCCGCAATTAACATGAACAACAGGATTGTTATCTTTCTCATAAAAAATTTTTTACAGGCTTTGAACTACCTGATGAACTAATCGTTTAAGTTATTCAAGAATTGTTCCAAAGCATACTCATCAGGAATCAATACTTCCCTGGCCTTACTTCCTTCAAATGGCCCAACCACACCAGCGGCTTCAAGCTGATCTATGATCCGGCCAGCCCGGTTGTAACCAAGTTTCAGTTTCCGTTGAATCAAAGAAGTAGAACCTTGCTGATGCATAACAATTAATCTGGCAGCATCTTCAAACATAGAGTCCCGATCTGAAGCATCAAAATCCATTTTAGCATTTTCAGCAGCTTCGTCTACATATTCAGGCAATTGGTATGCTTCGGGATAACCTCTTTGATTACCGATAAACTCAGAAATACGGTCTACCTCTGGTGTATCGACAAAAGCACATTGAAGTCTGATCAGATCGTTTCCAGTTGAAAGAAGCATATCACCTCTACCAATCAGCTGATCTGCACCCCCGCTATCCAGAATGGTACGTGAGTCAATTTTAGAAAGCACCCTAAAGGCTAACCTCGCGGGAAAGTTGGCTTTAATAGTACCGGTTATAATATTCACTGATGGACGTTGTGTAGCCAGAACCAGATGAATTCCTACCGCTCTCGCAAGCTGTGCCAATCTGGCAATAGGAGTTTCTACTTCTTTACCAGCGGTCATCATCAAATCCGCAAACTCATCCACAATCAGTACAATGTATGGCAAGAATCTATGAAGGTTGTTTGGATTTAATTTACGTTTAATGAATTTCTCGTTATACTCTTTCAAGTTTCTAACCTGTGCATCTTTCAACAGGTCATATCGCTGATCCATTTCGATACAGAGGGAATTCAGCGTATTAATTACTTTTTTAGTATCTGTAATAATCGCATCAGCTTCACCTGGAAGTTTAGCCAGAAAGTGTCGTTCTATCTTATTAAACAGAGTTAACTCTACTTTCTTAGGATCAACCAGTACAAACTTGAGCTGTGATGGATGCTTTTTATATAAAAGAGACACCAGAATGGAATTGATCCCTACAGATTTACCCTGACCAGTAGCACCGGCAACAAGTAAGTGTGGCATTTTAGACAAATCCCCTATGTATACCTCATTAGAAATGGTTTTTCCCATAGCTATCGGCAGGTCCATTGTAGTTTGCTGGAACTTTTCTGTAGCGAGGATACTTCTCATGGAAACCATTTCAGGATGCATATTTGGTACTTCAATACCAATAGTTCCTTTCCCTGGCATGGGCGCAATAATACGTATACCTAAGGCTGCAAGGCTTAAGGCGATGTCATCCTCCAGATTTTTGATTTTCGAAATCCTTACACCGGGAGCTGGTATAATTTCATAGAGTGTTACCGTTGGACCAATGGTTGCCTTGATCTTGTCAATCTCAATATTATAATGGTTCAGTGTTTCTACAATCTTATTCTTATTTGCCTCCAGCTCTTCTGCATTAACGGAGATCTTATTGGAACCATAATTTTCCAGCAGATCCAGATGTGGATACTTATAGCTGGCCAGATCCAGTGTTGGATCATAGTTACCAAACTGTTCAACCAATTCTTCAGATTTTTTCTCCTCTTCTGTTTTTTCTATAGTAAGCTCCGGCTCCGCTTTAGGCTCTTCTGCCACCACTTCCATTTCAAATAATTTATTGGGCTGTATAGCGGAAGGAGGTGGTGTAGACGGGCTTGGTGAAAGTACAATTGGGGTATTAGATACCGGCAAGGCTACTGGAATAATTTCTTCTGGCTCCTCAGCCTTTCTTTCTTCAAACCGGTTTGGGTTTTGTACAATATTTTGTTCTTGTTTTCGCTGATTTGGAAAGCGGTCTCTTACAGGAAATTCAACAGGCTCAGATTTGATCTCATTTTCAATTTCAACATGATCTGGAACTTCAGGAACAATATCCCTCTTCCGTTCTGGCAGTTTAAAATCAATATTATATGCAATGATAAGAATGGTTAAGGCCAGAAACGCAACCAAACCACCTACTCCGGCTACACCAATCTGAGCGACCAGTAATTTATTGGTCCAATAACCGAACTCACCTTCAATGTAATGAGGAGCTTCTCCCATAAAGGAATGTGCAAAGCCAAGTGTTAAAGAGGTAAACAGCAGGAAGAACAAGCTGTAGCCAAGAGTTTTCTCCATTGGGAAAATCCGAACTTTGAACAGCAGGCGGTATCCAATTACAAAAAACACAAAAATAAACAGGAAAGAAGCCAATCCAAACCACTCATAAATAAACTGATGAGACAATAATGCTCCAAACTTACCCAACCAGTTTTGTACAACCGGGGTTACATTCATCGCCTTGAGCTCATCAAAAGTTTTAAATAAATTGTGCCATCCACCATTCGCATCAATCACATAACTGTAATCGTCCTGCCATGTGAACAGGTAGGAAGTAAATGCGATAAGAAAATATAAAGACAGGATTACAAAAAACAATCCCAGAATTTTAATGACACGTTCATTATGAAAATCAAAGCTGGGCATTCTTGTCTGAAATCGCTCCCTTTCCGGTTTGGCCGACCTTGCTCCTTGTTTTTCCGCGGATTCGTTCTTGAATGAATTAGATTTAAATTGGTTTCCCCTTAGCGCCATTTTACTTTATTCGTATTAATCACCAGCAAATATAAAATATAAAAATTGTATGTATTGAGGATTGCAAGTACATCTATGATATATTTAAACATTACTGATCTGTTAGAGATTTTATACATCCCAGATTCTGAGTCTTATTTTTTTGATATAATGCCTTACATCCAGCACTAAGGCAGCAAGCACATAAAAGATAATTGGAAAACCTACTGCCAGAAAAGAGGAGTAGATAAAGAACAATCTAATCTTGCTGATGGATATATTCAGTTTATCGGCAAGGTAGGTACATACGCCAAAACTTTGCTTTTCAAAAAAAGTAACCACTCGCTGAAACATGTCAATTCCTTTAGTTTTTATTCTGGTCATACAATTTAGACATTTTTTTTGATTGTGGGTGCTATTATTTAATCAAAAACGTATAAAAACCAGGAATCGGTATTGAATCAGAATATTTTATAAACTATAGCAGCTTATACCAATCCGGCCTTAACCAGAATATCCTCCATTTCCTGCTGAAGTTTCTTTGCTTCCTCTCTTGCCTTTTCTGCAAAGTCCAGACCCTTACCTGCATATATAATTCCACGCGAGGAATTAACGAGTAGTCCACAGGTGGAATTTAATCCGAACTCACAAACATCCGACAAACTTCCACCCTGAGCACCTACTCCCGGAACCAGTAAAAAGTTATCCGGAGCAAGTCTTCTTATATTTTCAAATTCCTTTCCCCGGGTAGCACCTACTACATACATCAATTGTTCGGCGTTTGCCCATTGTGAAGAAATCCGGATCACTTCTTCATATAATTTACCGTCCGGTACTTGCTTCGTCTGGAAGTCACTATGAGATGGATTTGAAGTTAAAGCCAGTAAGATCACCCATTTCTCCTGGTATTCCAGAAAAGGGCCAACTGAATCTTTACCCATATAAGGAGCAACAGTAATCGAATCAAAACTCATTCCTGATTTCTCCGCATTAAAAAAAGCATCGGCATACATCGCCGATGTATTTCCAATATCTCCCCGTTTTGCGTCAGCAATAGTAAAAATATTATTCGGGATGTATTTCCATGTTTCGATTAAACTTTCCCAGCCTCTTAAACCCCGGGCCTCGTAAAAAGCAGTGTTAGGTTTATAGGCCACACAAAGATCCTTTGTTGCGTCAATGATCTGTTTGTTAAATTCCAGTACCGGGTCTTTATACTTAAGCAGATGTTCAGGAACTTGTTCAAGTACGGTATCTAGTCCTACACATAAAAAAGACCGTTTTTTCTGGATTTCTTCAAATAGCTGGGTTTTGTTCATCTGGTAAAATTTGTGCAAATATGTTAATTTTAAACAGGTATCAAGAAGGGATTTTCAAACTTTCTTGTAATTTATTTTTAAGATTTTTCTTTTTTTCTTGGAGATTAATTTACAAATACATACAATTGCAACATAATTCTCTAAAAGTTATCTGACCATTCCAGAAAATCTCAAACGTTTTGTTTCAAAATAACACTTACTCTTGCATTTTTTGCTTTGCTCAGTTGATAATTACTTTTAACAAAAATTCGCTACATACTACATAAATGTTTAACAAAACAGAATTAAATGAAAAACTCACTGCTGAATTGCGTGAGCTGGCAAAAGCTCAGGGCATCCTAAATGCTGATGAGTTACGTAAAGCCGAACTGGTAGAAATCATGGCTCAAATTACGAATCAGGATACTGCAACACTCTCACCTGGAACAGAAACTGTTCTGGAAAAAGTTGCCAAGCCTAAATTAACTAAAACTGCGGCAACTGGTGATAAACCTGTAAGAAAACGTACGCGCATTCCAGCGAAGGATGAGAAAGATACTGCGGCTCCAAATAAGGCAACTTTATTCGACAGTCCTTCTGCAGAGCCCCTGGAAAGCCTTCCTGAAGTACCTGCAGAGGAATTAACTACAAAAATCGCTTCACCTGTGGTGCAGGCTGTTGAAAATAAAAAAGTAACTGAAGCGCCAACTCCTGCTTCTGCTCCTATACAAAATAATCCGGATCAAAAGAGGAACAAACCTGACAACAGACCTAAAAATCCAAATGCTAACAATGGCAATAGCGGGAACAATAACGGAAATAACAATAAACAACCACAGAACGAAAACAGCTACTCGAACCTGGACTTCGACAATACTATTACCAACGAGGGCGTTCTTGAAATTATGCCTGACGGTTATGGTTTCCTTAGATCTGCAGATTACAACTACCTGTCTTCGCCTGATGATATTTACGTATCCCAGTCTCAGATCAAATTATTTGGACTAAAAACAGGAGATACAGTGAACGGAAGTATCCGTCCTCCTAAAGAAGGTGAGAAATATTTTCCTTTGGTTAAAGTAGAAACCATCAATGGCCGTTTACCGGCAGATGTAAGAGACCGTGTTCCTTTTGATTACCTGACACCATTATTTCCTACAGAAAGATTAAACCTGTTTACTGAGACCAATAATTACTCTACACGTATTATAGACCTGTTTACTCCAATTGGTAAAGGTCAGCGTGGCTTAATCGTGGCACAACCTAAAACAGGTAAAACCAATTTACTGAAAGAGGTTGCTAATGCAATTGCCAAAAATCATCCTGAGGTCTATCTTATCATTCTTTTAATTGATGAACGTCCGGAAGAGGTTACAGATATGGCCAGAAGTGTAAGAGCAGAGGTAATTGCTTCTACTTTTGATGAGCCTGCAGAAAGACATGTTAAAATAGCGAACATTGTTTTGGATAAAGCGAAACGCCTGGTCGAATGTGGTCACGACGTTGTTATCCTTCTGGATTCAATTACCCGTCTGGCCAGAGCATACAATACAACCGCTCCTGCCTCTGGGAAAATTCTTTCTGGTGGTGTGGATGCTAATGCTTTACATAAACCTAAACGCTTCTTTGGTGCAGCACGTAACATAGAAAAGGGTGGTTCCTTAACTATACTTGCAACAGCTTTAACAGATACTGGTTCGAAAATGGATGAGGTGATCTTTGAAGAATTCAAAGGTACAGGTAACATGGAACTGCAGCTGGATCGTAAATTATCCAACAAACGTATATTCCCTGCAATTGATATTACAGCTTCAAGCACCAGAAGAGATGATCTGTTACACGACAGAGATACCCTGCAGCGTGTTTGGATCTTAAGAAACCACCTGGCAGACATGAACTCTCAGGAAGCCATGGAATTTGTACAGGCACAAATAAAGGGTACGAAATCTAATGAAGAGTTTTTAATATCTATGAACAGCTAGATAATGAAGAAACACATTCCTAATGCGTTAACCTGCGCGAATCTTCTTTCCGGATGTATTGGGATTGTTTTTGCTTTCAAGGGCGATTTTAACATCACAGCCTATGCAGTCTTAATGTCTGGGATTTTTGATTTCTTTGATGGATTTTCTGCGAGGTTGCTGCATGTAAAATCTAATATTGGTAAGGAACTGGACTCACTGGCTGATATGGTGAGTTTTGGTTTTCTTCCGGGAGTAGTTATGTTCCAGCTTTTGGCCCAGAGCGACTACTCCTCGCCGTATTTGCCTTACTTTGGTTTTATCATCACCATTTTTTCTGCACTCAGGTTAGCAAAATTCAATATAGACACCAGACAAACGGAAGATTTTATTGGTTTAAATACACCAATGAATACTTTGTTTATCGTTTCTCTCCCTTTTATTCAGAGAGACTATCCTGCACTGATCAATTCTACACTGCTGCTTTTGGGTTTAACCCTACTCATGAGCGGCCTGCTGGTAAGTGAAATCCGAATTTTTTCTCTTAAATTTGGATCCCTGGATTGGGCAGGTAATAAAATTAAATTTATGTTCCTGATCATTTCAGCAGTCCTTATTGCATTTTTGAAATTTGCAGCTATACCGTTTGTACTCGTACTATATATTGCCACGTCAATGCTACATTTTAAACGCAATAATTCATCCGCAGAAAATTAAAGATTAAAGTCTTTTTTCCAGCTCAGCTCTGGCCTGATCAAGCTGCTTATACAAAAGCTGAACAAATTCGTTTACTTCATTAAACAGAGTAGGGATTTGGTTTACATCTTTCAGATCACGTGCACAATGTTCAATCATTTGCATGTGGTCTTTTGCATCTTCCCTGCCTACATATACAAAAGTTGGTTTAATCTTATGTGCAAATCCAGAAGCTTTTGTCCAATCCTCATCTCTCACAGCTTGCTCCAAATCCGCCATATATATAGGCGTTTGCTGCTTGAACATATCGATCATTTCAATCATAAATTCAGCACTGTCTCCAGACATATCC
>NZ_QAIL01000292.1 GCF_003061025.1 Pedobacter sp. HMWF019
AAATGAACATTTGCAAACTAACCACATGCATAACACTCTCTCTATTTGCTGTTTTTCAAACAGCTTACAGTCAAAACATCACTTCTATACAGAACAAACAGTTATTAAGCACAGAACAAGGCGGCATTGCCCGACTAAGTGATTTACAACTTCAAAACCTTTCCCAAATCACTTATCAGAAAACAGTTCTTCCTGGGCCGCAGTTTGTCATCTCTGATGATCCTGAATATATCAGAGTACCAGAAGCAGTTGCACTCAAAGAACAGGTAACTCCTGGAAGCGTTCGCTTTTACCTCTATAATGTAAATGGTGTAATCACTCCAAATAAGATGGATCGAAAAATCACTGCATTAATCACCAACAAAGGAAAAGGTAACATGCACATCAGAATGTTAAAATATTCCAGTCAGGCACCAACTGCTAATTATTTTAAAGCAGGAAAGCAGGGCCTTACCGATTATTTCAATTCACAAGGCAATGAAACGGTTCGCACCCTGAAGCCCGGAGCATCTGTAGCTATAGATGACCGATTAGAAAAACAGATCACCAAATACGATGAACTTGTTCACGGTTTTTACGAATTTGTAATCGACCAGCCAGGAGAGATCAATGTGATTCAAACAGATCCAAAATCAACAGGAACAGCCGCGTTAACCCGAATTAAAAACATATTATCTCCAAAAAGTCAAAGTGGGGCCGGCCGGGGAGTTTACGGGATTAGCAATTATTCCATAGAAAACAAAGAGATATTAGATACCAGGACAGGAATCACCGCATTAACAGTTGCAGATGGAACAACCGATCCCTGGGTTACAGGCAAAGAAGGCACCAGCGGACAAACCTCAATACTAAGTGGAAATTACGGTATTTTATACCATATTAACCTGAAATGGAAAAGCTCTGACGGAAAAGGTCTTGCACTGGTTACCTGGAATTCCAGATCTTCCGACAACAAATGGTGTAACGGTATGGCAGCCAGCATGGTGGTCAGCAAAGGGAAATTTGCACCTGGAGTGATTCAGCTGCCAAAGAAAGAGCTCACCACAAAAGGAGCACCTGAAGTTGTCCTGATCCAGGTATTTCCACCATCAAAAGACGGACAAGAACAACAGATCCAGCTGACCTACTCCCCACCGGGCGCTTCCTGCCTGCCTACCCCGCTTGTATTTATCCCGGTCGACATGCTGCCTTAACTGTTAAAAAATGTATAAATCTTTATTTCTAAGCTTTTTTCTACTGACTTCATTTTGTTATGGACAGGAAACACTTACCATAAATTCCAGACAGAATTTAAAAACAACAGATTCTATTTGGGTATTCAAACCCGGAAACTACCAGAAACGACAAAAATATCCGGTCATTTTTTTACTTCATGGACATTCTGCCAATTTTAAGAGCTGGAATAAATTAGCAAACCTCCAGCAACTGGCCAATACCTACAACTTCATTATTGTTTGTCCAGACGGATTAAAAAAAAGCTGGTACATCAATTCATTAAACTCCGACAGTGTTCAATATGAACGTTTTTTCATGGAAGAATTGTTGCCAATGATCACAAATAAATATAGCACAGACTCTAAAAACTATTTCATTACCGGAGCAAGTATGGGCGGTCACGGCGCAATGTGGCTTTTCCTGAACCATCCAGAGCATTTTGCCGGTGCAGGTTCCACTTCAGGAGTATTAAATCTGCGATATTCCGCCTTTAGAAAAACAACAATAAGCCATCTCCTAGGTGAATATTCAGAAAGCAATAAGGCCTATGATGATTATTCGGCAGTCAACAAACTCAAAGACCTGAAAGAAAGAAACAAAGCTCTTATTTTCGACAGCGGTACAGAAGACTATCTCTATTTGACTAGTAAGCAGTTCCGTCAAAAATGCGACGAACTCAAAATTGCAGCCACTTATACCGCGCAACCAGGAGGACATACGGGAGGCTATTGGTCGAAAACTATTGTCCAGCATTTCAGATTTTTCTCCGAACATCTAAATAAGTAGATCCTTATGCTCAAAAAACACTTCATCCTATATCTTTTCTTACTAAACACTTTAAATAGCCTAGCGCAGGAACTAACACTGATTCCCAGACCTGTAGAATACCATTTTGCTAAAGGTCATTTTAATTTAAACAAGAACACCAGTCTGAGCAGTATAACAGACCCCAGGATAGTCCCTCCCCTACTTCAAAGCTTAATGGACCAGCTGAGCAACAGTACAAAATTCCGGATCAACAAAAAAAACCAACACAACAATACCATCTCTATGGTCCTGAATAAGGAACATAATCCTAAACTTGGTAAGGAAGGCTACCAACTGAATATCCAGCCCACAAAAATCATTATTCAGGCCAATGATCCTGCAGGGCTTTTTTACGCGGTTCAGAGTTTATGCCAGATAATCAATACTTCAGGTATTAAACTGCCTTGTCTCCAGATAACAGACTACCCTGCTT
Organism: Pedobacter sp. HMWF019; assembly: GCF_003061025.1. GTDB lineage: Bacteria > Bacteroidota > Bacteroidia > Sphingobacteriales > Sphingobacteriaceae > Pedobacter. The sequence goes on from NZ_QAIL01000292.1 coordinate 2,456, forward strand.
TCCAATGGAGGGGCCTGATGGTGGATCTGAGCAGACACTTTTTTGATAAGGAAGTCATTAAGCGCTATATCAGTCAGATGGCAAAGTACAAATTCAACACATTACACCTGCACTTAACCGACAATCAGGGCTGGAGAATAGAGATCCGAAGCCTGCCGAAGTTAAATACCATTGGTTCATGGCGTGTACCGAGAACCGGCTATTGGAAAAATCAGAAAGCGCCAGGAGCAGGGGAAAGTACAACTTACGGTGGTTTTTATAGTAAAGAAGATATCCGGGACATCATAGAGCACGCACAAAAACACTTTATAGACATCGTACCCGAAGTGGACATTCCCGGCCATAGTCTGGCCATGATTGCCTCCTATCCTGAACTATCCTGCACCAAAACACCCCAGCAAGTACTCGCCGGAGATCCATGGAATGCCAGCAGAACCAATGTTCTTTGTGCAGGAAATGATTCTGTTTTTGTTGCCCTGGACCATATCATTACAGAGATCGCAGAAATGTTCCCCTCCAAATACATCCATATCGGAGGCGATGAGGTTTCCAGAATGTATTGGGATAAATGTCCGCGCTGTCAAAAAAGAATACGAGAGGAACATTTACAAAGCTCAGAAGAACTGCAATCTTATTTCATTAAAAAAGTAGCGAAAATTGTGATTTCTAAAGGAAAAACCCCAATTGGATGGTACGAGAACCTGACCGGAGGCCTTGCGGATCGTATGGCTTTCATGAGCTGGAAAGACAACAAGGGAGGAATCCATGCTTCCCGCGAAGGACATCAGGTGGTGATGACACCTGCAGCTTATACGTATCTTGATTTTTATCAGGGCGACCCTTATCTGGAAAATGCACCTTTTACTGTAAACAAGCTCAGTACAACCTTCGAGTTTAACGCTTTACCAGCGGGAATCGACCCTAAACAGGTACTAGGCGGACAAGGCAGCCTTTGGACAGAACAGGTACCTAATGAACGTAAACTCCAGTTCATGACCTGGCCAAGGGCTTTTGCATTAAGCGAGATCTTATGGAGCGGCAACAACCAATGCGGCTGGGAAAATTTCATCCGTCGGGTAGAAAAGCAGCTTCCAGTTCTTGATCAGGAAGGCACCAAATACTCCAGATATTTTTATGATGCAATGATTTACAGCAGCCGAGGTCCACAAAACGAACTACTCTTAAGCCTGAAAACAGAGGTAAAAGATCTCGATATTCATTACGCTTTTGATGATTCGGATCCGGACCAATATTATCCAAAGTATACTGGTCAACCCTTAAGCATACCGAAAGGCGCTCAAAGTATTCGCGTAGTTACCTACCGGGGCAATCAGGCGATTGGCCGAACCATCAAATTACCTATTGCAGAGTTAGAAAAACGAAGTCCATTAATTAAGTGATAATAAGCGATTCCTAACCAGTAAACAAGCCCCAATTACCCCAGATTTTTCACCTAGTTTAGACATCTTCAGATGGGTATCGTTATTTACAAGGCTCAAAGAATACTTATTAAGAGAACTTTTAATCGGCAACCGGATGTATTCTCCGGTTGTCGCTAAACTGCCACCTAAGATCACCAGTTCAGGATTAAAAATATTGATTAGAATCGCAATACCTCTTCCGAGTTTTTCTCCCAGTATAGCGATCAATTCTATCGCCAGTACATCATCGTTGATTGCTGCACTGATGATATCCTTTAAACTCAAGCCTTCCGGGTCCATATTGGATAATATAGAAGAAGAACCTTCTCTTAATTTCTCTTTAAACATACGTTTTAAAGCCCAGCCTGAAGCCTCTGTTTCCAGACAGCCACGTTTTCCGCAACGACAGATAATCTCATTGTTAAATATAGGAATATGGCCAAATTCACCAGCAAAACCAGATTTACCATAATACAACTGACTATTGATCATAATTCCAACCCCCAGTCCGTAATCCATATTTAGAAACAACACATTTTTTTCTTCGTGCACTACTCCTGAACTGAACTCTCCATAAGCCATGGCTCTGGAATCATTTTCCAAAAAAATTCTCAGACCAAGACTATTTTCCATAATCTTACTTAGAGGCTCTTCATTAAAATTAAAGAAACTATAACTGTAACCTGTTGCATAATTGATCCTTCCCGATAAATTGATGCCCACACCAAGAATCTTATCCTTAGACACGGGAACACTAGCAATAAAGGCATTGATCAACGCACATAGATCATCCAGTGAATCTTGGTTATTCTCTAGTCTGTAAGCTTGTTTTTCGACATAATGGATCAGATTTTTCTGAAGGTCCATTAAGCCAAAATTCAGATAACTTTCCTTTACGTCCACTCCAAGAAAGAATCCAGAAGCCAATACAAGCCCGTACATATTCGGCTTCCTTCCACCCCTGGATTCTACTTTTCCAAAATCTTGCACCAAGTCATCTGCAATCAGATCACTTAATAGATTATTGACCTTAGGTGCACTCAGTCCAAGCTCCGCGCAAAGATCAGCAATGGTACAA
>NZ_QAIL01000293.1:0-9275 GCF_003061025.1 Pedobacter sp. HMWF019
GATGAAATAATGAATTCATAAGTGTAAATAGCCGCATTGAAACGTACCGCAAGAGCGATAGCATCAGAAGTTCTGGCATCGATTTCCTGTACGTTTTCTCCGTCTGTACAAATGAGTTTGGCAAAGAATACGCCGTCAACCAGATTATAGATCAAGATTTCTGTAATTTGAATTCCATATGTCTGTGCAAAAGATTTAAAGAGATCATGTGTAAGCGGTCTGCTCGGAGTCATTTTCTCTATTTCAATGGCAATAGCCTGTGCTTCAAAAGCACCAATAATAATAGGAAGACGTCTTCTCCCATTTACTTCTCCCAAAACCAGTGCATAAGCACCTGACTGGGTCTGGCTATACGATAGGCCAACGATATCTAGTTTTACTTTTTTCATATTAAAGAATATAGGGCAGGCGGGGCCTGCCCTATATTTTTATCCTTTATGTGCTTTTAAAGCTTCAATTAATTTAGGTACCACTTCAAAGGCATCGCCTACGATTCCGTAATCTGCAACCTTAAAGAAGGGTGCTTCCGGATCCTTATTGATCACAACGATTACTTTGGATGAGCTTACACCAGCCAAATGCTGGATAGCGCCAGAAATACCAATTGCAATGTATAAGTTAGGGCTGATCGCAATTCCTGTTTGCCCAACGTGTTCGGAGTGTGGTCTCCAGCCTGCATCAGATACGGGCTTGGAGCAAGCGGTAGCTGCGCCAAGCAAATTGGCAAGTTCTTCAATCATTCCCCAGTTTTCAGGAGCTTTTAATCCTCTTCCCGCAGATACAACCAGTTCTGCATCTGGCAGAGAGATTTTATCAGTAGCCCGAACAATCTCTTTTACAATGGCTGTAAGGTCTGTAGTCTTGACTTCTGGTGTGAAGTTTTCAATGGTAGCATCACCAGCTGATTCCTTAGTTCCAAATGCGTTTGGATTTAGGGCAATCACTTTATTTACAGAGGTCAATTCTGTAACTGCAAAAGCTTTTCCTGAGAATGCATTTTTCTTTACTGTAAATTTACCATCTGTTGTTTGAGGTAGTTCTACTGCACCATCTACCAATCCAGCTTTGAGTTTTACCGCTATCCTTGGTGCAAGACCTTTTCCGGAGAAGGAGTTGGATAAGATAACAATATCTGCATTTTCTTTAGCTGCGGCCTCTACGATTACAGAAGCATAAGCCTGGTTGACGAAATTCTTCAACTGATCAGATGATACGTTCAAGACTTTGGATGCACCATATTTTCCTAATTCTTTCAGTTCACTGTCACCCACATTACCAATAGAAATTGCGGTTAAATGAGTTCCTTGTCCATCTGCAATAGCTTTTGCATAAGAAACGGCTTCGAAACCTGATTTCTTAAATTTGCCATCGGCTTGTTCTACATATACTAAAACTGACATAAATATCTTTTAATTAAATTTTTGTAAAAAAGGATCCTTAGATCACTTTTGCTTCCGTGTGTAATAAGTCAATTAATTTTGCGGCCTCTTCTGCGGGAACTTGTTTAACAGCTCCTCTTGGGGCAGGGGTCTCAAATTTAACCACCTTGGCTACTTCTGCAATTTCAACCGCTTCCACTACTTGCAGGGATTTGGTTCTTGCAGACATGATTCCTCTCATGGTTGGAATTTTAGGTTCTGCAACACCTTCAGCACAACTTGCAATAAATTTGCCTGTTACTGAAACCACTTCTTTACCGCCTTCAATTTCACGCTCCAGGGTTGCAGTGGTTTCATCGTAATCTAGTTTCTTAATAATAGATATTGAAGGAATGTCTAAAAATTCACCAACCATTGCAGCTACCTGCGCTCCGTTGTAATCAATTGACTCACGTCCGCAAAGGATCATATCGAAATCTCCGGTTTTAGCATATTCAGCGATTTGGTAGGCTGTGAAATAGGCATCACGTGGTACAGCGTTAATCCTAACAGCATCGTCGGCACCAATAGCCAGGGCTTTTCTGATGGTTGGATCTGTACTGCTGTCACCTACATTAATTGCGGTAACCGTACCTTTTCCGCCTTCGCAAAGTTCGATCGCTCTCGATAAGGCAATTTCATCATAAGGATTTACAATAAATTGAACTCCCGATGTATTGAATTGTGTATTATCGTTAGTAAAAGTTATTTTTGTCGTTGTGTCGGGCACGTTACTGATACAAACTAATATTTTCATACAAATTTAATTTTTTAACTTTCATGAGTCAACCTCAGGCTTTTCAGTTTTATCCAATTTTCCGATTAAACAGCTTTGCCTGGTGGTATCTTATAAAATTGTCTTTTTGCAAATCTAATTAAAAAAGCAGGGATTTAAAATGCAAAGTACCCGTTTAATCAAGTTATTGGAATTTTTTGAAAGTGATCCTAATGATCCCTTCGTTATTTATGCCCTGGCCACTGAGTATAACAACTTAAATGACACAGAAAAAGCATTTCATTATTATCATACATTAGTCAATAAGCATGCCGATTATGTAGGTACTTATTATCATCTGGGCAAGCTTTATGAAAAAGAGCAGCAGAAGGATAAGGCTATTGAGACTTATCAGCAGGGGATGCTTGCCGCAAGGAACAAAAGAGATAATCATGCTTATTCAGAACTACAGGGCGCCTTGAATTCTGCAATGGGAATGGACTATGAAGATGATTAAATTGTAATACATTGGCAAAGCGGCAACTGTTATTCATCAGGAATGTAATTCTGTTTACATTTACGGCCTTTGGAGGAGCCCAGGCACATATTTCCCTTCTGTTGAAGTATTTTGTAAAGCAACACAGGTTTATTTCTGAAGAGGATTTGCTGGAGCTCAATGCTCTTGCTCAGGTGCTTCCAGGTCCGGCATCTACACAAACACTGGTGGGGATTGCTTATAAGGTAGGGGGCCTTAGGTTATCTATAACTACATTTTTGATCTGGATCTTTCCTTCTGCTGCTGTGATGACCTTTGCAGCCATTAGTTTTGGTAAGCTGGATCAAAAAGAGAAGTTTATAGAAATTCTAAAATACATTCAACCTATTGCGCTTGGAATTGTTGCCTTTGGAGCTTACAATTTATCGAGAAAGGTATTGGTTTCTCAATTGTCTATCATGTTGGCCATTTCTTCTGTGGTAGCCACTCTTGTGTTAAGAAATGCCTATGTGTTTCCTTTGGCTATTCTTATTGGTGGAATGGTTTCCTCAGCTATTGGTACACCAAAAGAGGAAACGGAGCTTCGTGTGAAATTGTTTTCCAATATCAATCCAAAAAAATTGAGCTATTTCATTGGGGTTTTACTTTTTATGGCAATTCTTGGGGCTATTATTAATACAACTTCACCCTTTAGTTTACCTATAAGACTTTTTGAGAATTTTTACAGGAATGGGATTTTTATATTCGGGGGCGGACAGGTACTTGCTCCGTTAATGTTCACTGAGTTTGTGCAAATGAAACATTATTTGCATGCCTCCGGTTTCCTGTCTGGATTTGCGATACAGCAAGCTCTTCCTGGGCCAACCTTCTCTTTTACGAGTTATGTTGGTGCATTAAGTATGAAGAACTTTGGTTATGGGATCTGGGGCCAGATTACCGGTGGGATTGTTGCAGTGCTGGGTATTAACCTTCCGGGCTTAATTCTGGTGTTGTTTATTGTTCCCTTTTGGGATGATCTTAAAAAGATTACCCGCATTAAGCACTCTTTAACTGGTATAAATGCGGTCAGTGTGGGGTTTATTATTGCCGCATTTATACTGCTCTTAAAACCTATAGGGATCGATTTTCTTTCTATTGGTATTATGACGGTTACTTTCCTGGTTTTGAATTTTACGAGGATCAGCCCACCTTTAATTGTAATCGCTGGGATATTACTTGGCTATTTTATTTAAACTTAGAACGGTGCGTCATCATCATTCATATCGTCCATTCTTGACGGTTTAATGATGACGTTTCCTGCAGGTCTGTCAAAATCTGCTGATGGTGCTATACCTGCTCCAGGGCTGTCCATAGAGAAAGAGTTTTGTGGCATGAAATTGTCTTCCAAATCAGCAAATTTAACGTACTTACCAATAAACCTTAATGGAACAATACCGGTTTCACCATTACGGTGTTTTGCAATAATTACCTCACCAACGCCTGCTTGTGAGCGTCCCTGTTCATCTTCGGTGATACCATAATATTCTGGTCTATATAGGAATAAAACCATATCCGCATCCTGCTCAATAGATCCCGACTCCCTTAAATCGGAGAGCATTGGTCGTTTTCCGTTTGCTCCAGGTCTGCTTTCTACGGCACGGCTTAACTGAGAGAGGGCAAGTACCGGAACATTAAGCTCTTTGGCTACAGATTTCAAGGCTCTTGAGATACTACCAATCTCCTGCTCCCTGTTTCCGCCACCACTTTGGCCTTCACCTTTTCCATGCATCAGCTGCAAATAATCGATGATGATCAGCTGCAGATCGTATTGTGCTTTTAACCTCCGGCACTTTGCTCGGAATTCGAATATGTTCAGGGCAGGGGTATCGTCAATAAGAAGAGGTGCTTCTGTTAAAGTGCCGATTTTGCTGTGCAATTGCTGCCATTCCCATTCTGCAAGATTTCCTTTCCTGATCTTTTCCTGTTCAATCTCTGTCTCTCCGGAAATTAAACGATTCACCAACTGCACCGAGGACATCTCCAGGGAGAATACGACTACAGCACGTTTAAAATCTACGGCTGCATTTCGTGCACAGGTTAGAACAAAGGCTGTTTTACCCATGGCGGGACGTGCCGCAATAATCACAAGATCTGAAGGTTGCCATCCCCCGGTAATCCGGTCAAGGTCGGTAAATCCAGATGGAACACCTGTTAAACCATCACTTTTGTTTCTGAGTTCTTCTAAAGTGGCTAGAGATTGTTTAACGATCTCGTCCATTTTCTGGGTATCTCTTCGCAGGTTGTTTTGGGCAATGTCAAATAGATTTTTTTCTGCATGGTCCAACAGGTCAAAAATGTCTGTGGTATCTTCATAAGCATTCTGGATGATTTCTGAAGAGATGCGGATCAACTCTCTTTGAATGTATTTTTGAGAAATGATACGGGCATGGTATTCGATATTGGCAGAAGAGGCAACTCTATTGGTCAGGTTCGTGATGTAATAGGCACCGCCAACCATTTCCAATTGACCAAGGTTTCTCAATTCGGATGTTACTGTTAAAATATCTACCGGTTTTGACTTCTGAAAAAGGATTGCAATGGCTTCAAAAATCTTTTTATGCGCTTCTGCATAAAAAACCTCTGGTTTTAAGATATCGATAACAGTAGATAGGGCATCCTTTTCCAACATCAGAGCCCCCAGAACAGCCTCTTCAAGATCTAATGCCTGAGGCGGGATCTTGCCCAGGGTATTCATGGAATTGCTTAATCTGTTTTTTCTGGCTGTGAAGTTTGATTTGTCCTGTCCTTGATTTCCGTTATCGTTACTCATAGGTACAAAAATAGACAAAAATTCAGCTCATTTTTCCATTTCTTTATACACATTTAAACAAAGCGAATTCAAGGATTCTATATGTCCTCCCTAAATTTGAAATAGTTGCCAACAGAAATGTGTGGATAAGAGGAGTTTAGCTCCTTAATTAATTAGCTTGCCCTTAATCTCATTATTTCAGTTATTTTTGCAGCTTAATAAAAGGGTATGGAAAATTTTAGGAGGTCTGGGAGACCTAAAGAAAATAATGAGTTTGTATTTGGTATACGTGCTGTAATTGAGGCTATTAAGGCTGGGAAGGATATTGAGAGTATTTATATTCAGCGTGGTCTGGCCGGAGACTTGATGCTTGAGCTTAAATCATTATTAAAAGGCATAGAAGTTCCAGTACACAATGTACCTGCAGAGAAACTGCACCGGATGACACAGAAGAACCACCAAGGGGTTATAGCTGTGATTTCTTCCATTACCTTTCAAAAGATAGAAGACATCATACCAACCATTTATGAAAAAGGTGAGACACCATTGGTACTTATTCTGGATGGAATTACTGATGTTAGAAATATGGGTGCAATTGCCAGAACAGCTGCTTGTGCAGGTGTGCATGCCTTGGTTGTACCTACTAAAAACTCTGCACAGATCAATGCAGACGCGATAAAAACTTCTGCTGGTGCCTTGTTCAGCATACCTGTTTGCAGACATCCTAACCTGCATAAAATCGCTTTGTTTCTGCAGGAATGCGGTTTACAGATCGTGGCTTGTACAGAGAAAACCAATGACCTGATTTATGTTCCTGATTATACACTTCCAACGGCCATTGTAATGGGGGCTGAAGATGAAGGAATTTCCAATGATATTATGAGGATGGCTAACCATTTGGCTAAAATTCCGATGATCGGAGAGATCAGTTCCCTGAACGTCTCCGTATCGGCTGGTGTTATTCTATATGAAGCCATAAGGCAACGTGGCCTGTCGTAATAACATTTTAGTTATTAAGAAGATATCCACTGTAAGCTAAACCTTTGGCTACACTAATAAAACTATCTTCTGACCGGACTGGTATGTTCTTGAACTTATGGCTGAAAAGCTCTTTTACAGCAATAAGAAGTGACGTACCTCCGGTGATGAACAGACTGTCAATATCCTTGAGTTCGATGTTGTTGTTGCTGAGAAACTGGTCTAAATATACACTGATTTTGTTCAGGTCTTTTCCTATCACCTGATTGTATTGTTCCAGCGAGATATTTTCGCGGATCTCAATTTCCATATTGGAATAACTGAATAAAGAATCCGTTTTTTCTGAGAGTTCGACTTTTGTTTTTTCAATAGATTGAAAAACAGAATAGCCCAGATTATTTTCTGTCAGGGTAAGTAGGTTTTTGAATTTTGCATCTCGTTTAGAATAATGGTAATAGTTCTGGAGATCATTTTTAATTTTCAGTCCATTAAAGAAATTCATCTGCTCCCAGGAACAGATATGTGTAAACAATGAAACCGGGACTTTAAGCATTTTACCTGGGGCAGCTTCGTACATGGTTTCTTTGCCGAAATAGGGTGTTCCTTTTTCCCACATAAAAGCAGAGTCAAAACTGTCTCCGCCAATATAGATACCACCAGTAGCAAGAATGTCCTCTTTTCTGTCCTTATGGTCCGTTTTGGCGGGATCTAATACCATATAGGTGAAATCTGTGGTACCTCCACCTAAATCTGCTACCAATACCTTTTCTCTGCGTTCTAGTGTTCTCTCGTAGGCAAAGGCCGCCCCAATGGGCTCAAATTGAAAGGCAAAATTGGTAAAACCAGCATGCTCTGCTGCCTTGTGCAGTCTTTTTTGAGCAAGATTGTCTTTTTCTGAGCTGTCATCATCAAAGAATACAGGTCTGCCAATGATGGCTTTAGAGCATTCTCCGCCAATAACTTGATCTGCTTTTGTTTTGAGCTCCCTCAGAATTAGTGTAACAAGATCTGATGCATTGTATCTTTTGTTAAAAATGCGGGTTTCAATAAAACTGCTTCTGGGTAAAATGCGTTTTACCGATTTCATAAAGCGTCCTTTCATCCCATCTTTCAAATACGAAGAAATCGCTTCTTCGCCAACACAATAGCTCAGAGGCTCAGATAAGATTTGTTCACTTTGAAAATAGAGGAGGGAAGGAATAGTGATGGTGTGGATGATCTCGTTATTTTCTTCATCAAAGATGCAAAGGGAGGAATTCGTTGTTCCAAAGTCGATTCCGTAGAGGTAATTATTCATAAACAGGGTATAGCTAAAAAAAATACCTCCAGGTTGATAATAACCTGAAGGCAAATTAAATATAATTTTGAACGTTCTTAAAACGATCTGGGGTTAAATAAATTTTGCGCCATGTTTGGATTTAATGTCGGCAACAATTTGTTTGACGCTTTGTTCTTCACTTCTCGGGCAAACGAGTAAGATATTGTTAGACTCTACCACAATATAGTCATGTAAACCTTGTAAAATGACAAGTTTGTCTTTGGGTACATTCACCATGCAATTAGAAGAATCAAACATCATGACCTTCTCTGAAGGAATCACCGCATTTCCAACGTAATCTTTTTCTGCCATATCATAAATAGAAGCCCATGTACCTAAATCAGACCAGCCAAAATCAGCTGGTAATACATAGACGTTATTGGCTTTCTCCATGATACCAAAGTCAATAGAGATGTTAGTACATTGCTGATAGGCGTCACTGATAAAGGCCGATTCTTTTAAAGTATTGTATAAGGACAGCCCTGACTGGAAAATTTCGTGCATTTCAGGAAGATGCTTATGAAATGCGTTATTTATGGCTTTTGCAGACCATATGAATATACCCGCATTCCATAAAAAATCACCACTCTGGATAAAAGACTTTGCTAATTCCAGGTTAGGCTTTTCTGTAAATAGCTTTACTTTATGAATCCTTGGATCTGAGGCCAAAGTATTGTCTACATACTGGATATAGCCGTAACCGGTGTCCGGGCGGCTGGGTTTAATTCCCAGGGTAATCAAGCAATCATTTTGAGCTGCTGCTTCCAGCGATTCTTCGATAGCAGCAACAAAACTATCCAGATCTGCAATGGTATGATCTGAAGGAGCTACCACAATGACTGCATCAGGGTTGAGCTCTGATATTTTCATGGAACCATAGGCAATACAGGGTGCTGTATTACGCATAATAGGTTCAGCAAGAATTTGGTTGTCCTGTATATCAGGTAATTGAGTTTTGATGATATCTGTGTAGATCTCGTTGGTGACGATAAAAATGTTTTCTGGAGGGCAAATCTTTAAAAAACGATCGTATGTACTCTGTATGAGGGTTTTTCCAATTCCAAAAAAATCAATGAACTGTTTTGGGTATTCTGTTCTGCTTACTGGCCAAAAACGGCTTCCGACGCCGCCAGCCATAATTAAGGCATAATTATTTTTGTTCATGCTATTTATAGATGGTTTTATATAATTCCTTCCTGAAGAAGGTCGTGTAAATGAATAATGCCGAAATACTTATTTCCATTAGTGACCAGCAATTGAGTAACATTATTTTGCTTAATCACTTCCAGTGCATCGACTGCCAAAGCATCTTTGTCAATTTTTTTAGGATTGGTATTCATAATGTCTTTCGCCATAATGTTTGCTAAATTAGAATGTTTTTCCAACATTCTTCTAATATCTCCGTCAGTAATTATTCCCAGAATCGTATCGTTCTCAATAACAACAACAACGCCTAAACGGTTTTGACTTATTTCTATAATAACATCTTTGATTGGCGAATTTGGCGAAATAGAAGGCTTTTCATTTCTTGAAGCAAGATCATTAGCTTTAAGATACAATTT
>NZ_QAIL01000293.1:9297-25975 GCF_003061025.1 Pedobacter sp. HMWF019
TGGCTAACTGTGCTGTAGTACTGGTAGTAGGCGCCAGGTTATTGGGGCAGGCTTCTTTCTCAACAGTAGTATCCAGAATCAGGTCGGCTTGATCTGCCAGCGCTGATTGAAGCTGTCCAACCATGCCAATCAAAATATTTCCCGACTGTTTGAGTAAAGGACAAAGTACTTTAATTTCGGGGGTATTGCCACTTTTGGAAATGCAGATAATGATGTCGTTCTTTTGGATCATGCCAAGATCGCCATGTACGGCATCGGCTGCATGCATAAAAACTGAAGGCGTTCCGGTAGAATTAAATGTGGCTACAATTTTTTGTGCAATGATGGCACTTTTACCAATTCCGGTAACCACTACCCGGCCTTCGCTTTCTATAATTAAGTTGACGGCCTTAACGAAATCGTCATTAATATTCTTGATTAAACCTGAAATGGCCTGTGCCTCTAGTTGTAAAGTGCTGACTCCCGCCTCAATTATTGATTTTTTACTTTTCAAACAGAATTATTTAGTATCTTAATGCTTTAATTAAGGCAAAATTATGTTATTTTGAATGAAAAATAGCACGGAATCTTTTATAGAGAAAATGGATGTGAAAAAGTCGTTGTTTGACAACTTACAAAACTTTTTTGGTTTTGATAATTTTAAGGGTGATCAGGAGTCAATTATCACCAATGTTCTTGAAAAGAAGAACACTTTTGTAATTATGCCTACAGGTGGGGGGAAATCTATATGTTATCAATTGCCTGCACTGATGAGCGAGGGTACCGCTATTGTGATCTCTCCGCTGATTGCACTGATGAAAAATCAGGTTGATCAGTTGAGGGCTTTTGGAGGAAATGATAGCATAGCACATTTTCTGAATTCTTCTTTAAATAAAACGGACATCGCTCAGGTAAAAAGCGATCTGCTCAGCGGACAGACCAAACTGCTGTATGTTGCCCCGGAATCTCTTTCCAAGCAGGATAATATTGATTTCTTAAGATTGATCAAGATTTCCTTTGTGGCTGTAGATGAAGCACACTGTATTTCAGAGTGGGGACATGATTTCAGGCCGGAATACAGAAAAATAAGACAGGTAATCAGTGGACTTGGAGATCAAATCCCTATTATAGCGTTAACCGCTACTGCAACGCCAAAAGTTCAGCAGGATATTATTAAAAATCTGCAGATGACTGAAGCGACGTTGTTTAAGTCTTCTTTTAACAGGCCAAACTTATTCTATGAGATCCGTCCGAAACGGGATGTAGTTAAGGAGATGATCCGATACATCAAACAGAATACGGGTAAATCTGGGATTATTTATTGCTTGAGCAGGAAAAAGGTAGAAGAAATTGCTGAAGCCTTAAACCTGAATGGGATTAAGGCATTGCCTTATCATGCGGGTCTTGAACCTAAAGTACGGGCGGATACTCAGGATAAATTCCTGATGGAGGATGTAGAAGTTATTGTGGCCACAATTGCGTTTGGAATGGGGATAGATAAACCTGACGTGCGTTTTGTAATCCACCATGATATTCCAAAAAGCATGGAAGGGTATTACCAGGAAACAGGCAGGGCAGGACGTGACGGTGGTGAGGGTGTTTGTATTGCATTTTATGCACAGAAAGATGTGGACAAACTGGCCAAGTTCATGAAGGACAAACCTGTTTCTGAACGTGAAATAGGTACTCAGATCTTAAAAGAAGTAATTGACTATGCTGAATCCGGTGTTTGCCGCAGAAAGCAGATCCTGCACTATTTTGGGGAGAACTTTAATGAAACCGGCTGCAATTGCATGTGTGACAACTGTAAGAAGCCTAAAAAAGTATTTGATGCAGAGGAGCCGCTGAAAACGTTATTACAACTGATTAAAAATATTGGAGAGAAATTTGACGATACGCATATCCTGAATATCCTGATGGGGCTGGAAACAGCACAGACAATTGCTTATGAGCACGCGAAGTTATCTGAATATGGCCATGGAAAGATTGAAGGAGAGAATCTTTGGAAATCTTTGATTAGACAGGCCGTACTTAATAATTTCCTGTCTAAGGATATCGACAATTATGGATTGCTGCGTTTAACGAATTCCGGACAGGATTTTATAGAGAATCCGTATAGTTTGAAATTTATATTAAATGATCCTATTGACGCAGCTGGAGAAGAGGATGACGATGAAGTAAAACAGGGTTCCGGGGCTTTGGATACACAATTGCTTCAATTGCTTAAAGAACTGCGTAAAAAGATCGCTAAACAAAAAAATGTTCCTCCATTTGTGGTGTTTCAGGATCCTTCCCTGGAGGAAATGTGCACGCACTACCCAATTTCTATGGAAGAGCTGAAACAAATCTCAGGTGTAGGAAATGGTAAGGCACTTAAATTTGGAGGTCCTTTTATTGAGCTGATTAAAAAATATGTTGAGGATAATGATATTGAACGTCCGGTGGATCTGATTATTAAAACTCAGGCCAATAAATCCCAGCTTAAAGTTTCTATTATTCAAAATGTTGACCGTCAGATTGGTTTGGAAGATATTGCCCGTTCTAAAGGTATTACGTATTTTGAGATCCTGAAAGAAATTGAGGCGATTGTCAATTCCGGAACAAAGCTTAACCTCAATTATTTTGTGGATGAAATGATGGATGAAGACCGCCAGGATGAAGTGTTTGATTATTTCCGGAGTGCAGAGAACGACTCTATTGATGAGGCTTTAAAAGATCTTGGAGAAACAGATTATACCCGTGAAGAGATTCAGCTGATGCGCATCAAGTTCATGTCTGAACTTGGTAATTAATATAGAAAAATAAGAATGATTAATTTTAATTTAGATAAACTACAACATACTGGATCTGAAAACTTCTTTTTAATGGCGGGTCCTTGTGCCATTGAGGGCGAAGAAATTGCTATGCGCATTGCAGAGAAGATTGTGAAGATTACCAACAAACTGGAAATTCCTTATATCTTCAAGGGTTCTTACCGGAAAGCAAACCGCTCTAAAGGTGGTTCATTTACTGGAATAGGAGATGAGAAGGCCTTAAAGATTCTGGAGAAAGTAGGAAAGGAATTTGGATTGCCTACGGTTACAGATATTCACGAAAGTGCTGAGGCCGCTATGGCCGCAGCTTATGTAGATGTTTTACAGATTCCTGCATTTTTGTGCCGTCAAACTGATCTGTTGATTGCTGCCGCTCATACTGGAAAAGTGGTAAATGTTAAAAAAGGACAATTTCTTTCTGCGGGTTCTATGAAATTTGCTGTAGAGAAGATTGTGGAGTCAGGAAATAACAAAGTTATTTTAACGGATCGCGGGAACACATTTGGTTACCAGGACCTGATTGTAGACTACCGTGGTTTGCCGGAGATGCAGAGTTTTGGCGTTCCGGTAGTTATGGATTGTACACACTCCCTGCAGCAGCCCAATCAAAGTAGCGGCGTAACAGGAGGTAAACCAGAGCTGATTGGTACGATTGCGAAGGCGGCTATTGCCGTGGGTGCCGATGGGTTATTTATTGAAACACATCCGGATCCTGCCAACGCAAAATCGGATGGCGCGAATATGCTCCACCTGGATCTTCTGGAAGATTTACTGGAAAAACTCATTAAAATAAGAAAAGCGGTTATTTAACCGCTTTTCTTATTTTAATTGACTTGTATCACCACAAAAGAGGTTCTTCTGTTTTGTTTTCTTCCTGCTTCGGTCTCATTAGTGGCCAGAGGCTTATCTTCTCCATAGCCTTTATATAAGAGCCTTTCCTTGGTCATTTGGTGTGCAACCAGATAATCATAAACAGATTTAGCTCTGAGTTCTGATAATTTCATATTCTGAGTTTTATTGCCTATGTTGTCTGTATGTCCCTGGATCTCGATTTTCAGGCCTTTGTTATGCCGCAAGAGGTCGGTTAACAGGTTTAATTCTGTAACAGAGGATGGCAAAAGTTCATATTTGTTAGTGTCAAAAAAGATATTCTTTAAAACAATGTTTACTCCGGGCTTGATTTTCTCCAGCAGTATATTCAACTCATAAGGTTTTAGTGAGGGGCTATTGTTCAGCTCAAAGTTGTCGGAATAAAATAAATAACCTTCGGCTTCTGCATTTAGTAAATAGGAATGTCCAGCGGGCATAACAGCTAAAAACGCACCAGTTGCTTCATTGGTAAAGTCGTTGAATTGATTTTGCTTGTTTTGGAGGTTAATTACTTTAATACTGGCTGATAATGGTTTCCCCGTCTCCTTGTCTTTTACGTTCCCTTTAACATAGGTGATCTCTTTTGGTCTGACGGCTGGGGGTAAGTCAAATTGGTAGATGTCCATATCTCCGTAGCCATCTTTTAAAATAGCAGAAAAATAAGCTTTTGAGCCATCGGGAGAAACGATTAAGCCAGTCTCTTCATTAAAGGTATTGATCGGGGCACCTAAATTTATAGGAACAGTCCAATGACCATTATCTGTTAGGCTGCTCATGTAGATGTCTTTATTTCCAAATCCTGGCCAGCCGTCTGAAGAGAAATAAAAGGTCTTTCCATCGGGATGAATAAATGGGGTCTGTTCATCATAAGGCGTATTGATCTCTGGCCCTAAATTTACAGGCTTTTGCCAGCTGCCATCTTCATTTAACGTACTTTTCCAAATGTCATAGCCGCCATAGCCCCCTGGTCGGTTACTTACAAAATACAGCGTGTTTCCGTCAGGACTGATGGAAGGTTGTGCATCCCAGTATTCGGAGTTGACTGGTTGGCCTAAGTTGAAAGGGGCACCCCAGTCATTACCTTCCTTATGGCTTACATAAATATCGCACCTTCCAAGACCATCAGGTCGGTTGCAGCCGGTAAAAAATAAATACATTCCATCGGGGCTAATGGATTGCGCTCCTTCGTTATAATTTGGTGTATTGATTTTGTTGCTTAGTGGAACAGCTTCTGACCAAACTGATTCTGTTTTTGTTGAAATATAGAAATCTTCATTGCCTTCTATATTCCTGCTAAAGATTAGGTTTTGGCCATCTGCAGTGATGGAGGGAAAATAATCTCTGTACTTGGAATTTACGCCTGGTCCTAGGTTTACAGGTTCGTATTTTACCGGGTTTTTTAAAGCTATGACTGAAAAATCACAATCTTTGACATATTTATTTGCCTTATTTAGAATGTCTTTGTCTTTACCTGTATACTTGCTGATGAATGTAGTTAAACTTGATCTTGCATTTTCATAGTTGCCGGTAAACAGGAGGGATTCACCCATTCCATAATATACTCTGTAATCAGAAATGTTACCAAGCTCGATTGCTTTTTGATAGTATGGAAGCGAGGAATTGTACTGTCTGGTTTTTCTGTGCAGATCTGCCAGTTGAAGATAAGCCAGCTGGAATTGTTGATCCTCTTTTACTGCTGCTTTTAATAAGTCAATCGCTTGTGGGTAATTGATCTGTGTGATCATCTCCTGGGCCCGGTTAAAATTATCCTGGGCTTTCCTGTTGGTACTTTGCGCATTTAGACGAAAAACGCCGCATAGAAGCAAGAGGAATACCAGAATTTGAGCCGAATTTCTATGTATCATGACAGAGCTGAATAAAATACAACTAACTGACTATAAACATAAGAAATTGAAATGTCAATTTATAAAGATTGCAGGGATTAAGGAATATTCAGGTACTTATGTGTTTGAAGTGAAATTTCCCATTTGGGATTGGCCATTACATAGTCAATAATTAGTGGGGTAACTTCTTTTGCTTTTGACCATTCTGGCTGTAAATAAAGTTTACAGTTTTCAGAAACAGTTTCTGCATATTTCTCTGCCCATTCAAAGTCACTTTTGTTAAATACAATTACCTTAAGTTCATTGGCAAAAGGAGTGATGTCAGGGCGGGGTGCTTTGAATTTCTTTGGAGATAAACAGATCCAGTCCCAATGACCAGAAAGTGGGTAAGCACCTGAAGTTTCTATAAAGGTTAGAATTTTCTTCTCTTGTAATTTTGCCGTCAGGTAATCCAGGTTATAGATCAAAGGTTCGCCACCAGTAATCACAACTGCTTTCCCCGGAAAGGTTTCTGCTTTGGCAACAATATCATCTGCTGAAGTTAAAGGGTGCAGTTCTGCATCCCAGCTTTCTTTTACATCACACCAATGGCAACCTACGTCGCAACCTCCAAGGCGAATAAAATATGCAGCCTTACCTGTATTAAATCCCTCTCCCTGTATTGTGTAAAATTCTTCCATTAAAGGAAGTAAAGTGCCGTCGCTTGGTATTTGATGTGCCATATAAAGTGTGCAAAGGTAAAAAATCTTTACCGGAAATTAGATTATATGTATCTTGAACTGTTTTATATGACCTGTATGTGAAATTTGAGCCAATAAAA
Source organism: Pedobacter sp. HMWF019 (assembly GCF_003061025.1). Classification (GTDB taxonomy): domain Bacteria; phylum Bacteroidota; class Bacteroidia; order Sphingobacteriales; family Sphingobacteriaceae; genus Pedobacter. Next base: position 15,624 of record NZ_QAIL01000293.1, read on the forward strand.
AGATGTTGAAATGGTATAAGATAGAAATAGAGATTCCAGAAACTGACTTTGTTGAACAAATTCAGGTAAACGGAAAGAAGCTTTGTATGATCAAAGATAAAGGCGATCTATATGTGGTGCAGAATACCTGTCCGCATGCTGGCGGTACTTTAAGCGGAGGATGGTGCAAGAACGGTTACCTGGTTTGCCCGATACATCGCTGGGAATATAGCTTGGAAAATGGTATAGGAGCGGAAGGACAAGGGGATTATATCCACATCTATCCAACGGAACAACGAAAAGATGGTGTATATGTGGGTTTGAGGGAAGGCTGGTTGAGCAGCCTGTTCAAAAAGGGATAGGCGAAACGCCTATCCGTATATTTCTTTTTTAGCTGAAGCTAATGTGTTTTTGAGTAAGCCGACAATGGTCATCAGCCCAACACCACCTGGTACAGGGGTAATCCAGGAAGATTTTGGAGCTACATTTTCAAAATCAACATCACCATACAGTTTAAAACCAGATTTTGTTTCTGTTGAAGTTTCTCTGTTGATGCCAACATCGATGATGATGGCGCCGGGTTTAACCATATCAGCAGTTACAAAGTTTTTCTTGCCAATCGCTGCTACGATAATATCTGCTTGTAATGCCAGTTCTTTTAGATTAGCTGTTCTGCTGTGGGTCAGGGTGACTGTGCAGTTTCCTGGATTCGCGTTTCTAGCCATTAATATACTCATTGGACTTCCAACAATATTGCTCCTGCCTACAACAACGCAATGTTTGCCAGTGGTGTCAATTTGATAGGCCTGAAGCATTAACAGGATACCATAAGGGGTAGCTGGAATGAAGCAAGGGAGATTACGCATCATACGTCCCAAATTTACTGGATGGAAACCATCAACATCTTTTCTGTAGTCGATGGTTTCTGTTACTTTCTCCGGATCAATATGTTTTGGAAGCGGGAGTTGGACAATTAAACCGTCAACACCAGCATCCTGATTGATTTCTTCTATTTTCTGCAGTAGTTCTGCTTCTGTAACGGTTACATCGTATCTGATCAGAGAAGACTGGAAACCTACTTTTTCGCAGTTTTTCATCTTGCTGGCTACATAGGTTTCACTGCCACCATCATTGCCAACTAAAATGGCGATCAGGTGTGGCTTTCTACCACTCTGTGCTAAAAAATCTGCCGCTTCAGCGGCTATTTCCTGTTTTATTTTTTCTGATGCGAATTTTCCGTCGAGTAACTGCATGTATAAAAATGTATTTTTTGATTAATCTAATTTTAAAACGGCCATAAATGCGGTTTGAGGAATTTCTACGTTCCCAACCTGACGCATGCGTTTTTTACCTTTTTTCTGTTTTTCAAGGAGTTTTCGTTTACGGGAAATATCACCACCGTAGCATTTGGCTGTAACATCTTTCCTCATCGCCCTTACGTTCTCACGTGCTATTACTTTGGCACCAATAGAAGCCTGTATGGCAATTTCGAATTGTTGTCTTGGAATAAGCTCTCTTAACTTTTCGCAAATCTTTTTACCGAAATCGTAAGAATTGGAACGGTGGATCAGTGAAGACAGGGCATCTACATGCTCGCCATTCAGTAAAATATCCAAACGTACCAGGTCCGATTGACGGTAACCTACCTGATGATAATCAAAAGAGGCATATCCTTTGGAAATGGTTTTTAGTTTATCGTAAAAGTCAAATACAATCTCGCCCATTGGCATCTCAAAAACCAGCTCTACACGATCCGCAGTGAGATAGGACTGGTTGATGATGACTCCACGTTTTTGAATGCAAAGTGACATTACCGGGCCTACAAATTCTGCCTTTGTAATGATGTTTGCTTTGATATAAGGCTCCTGAACATATTCCAATTTACTTGGATCGGGAAGATCTGAAGGGTTATTTACAATCACCTCTTCGCCTCTGGTGGTTTTGGCAATATAAGATACGTTGGGTACCGTAGTGATCACCGTCATATCAAACTCGCGCTCCAAACGTTCCTGAATGATTTCCATGTGCAGCATTCCTAAGAAACCGCAACGGAAACCAAAGCCTAAAGCTGCCGAACTTTCCGGTTCAAACACGATGGATGCATCATTTAGCTGCAGCTTATGCATGGCCTCACGGAGTTCTTCAAATTCGTCTGTGTCTACGGGATAAATACCGGCAAACACCATTGGTTTTACCTCTTCAAAACCCTGAATGGCATCTTTTGATGGTCTGGCTACGTTGGTAATGGTATCTCCAACTTTTACTTCACGGGCTTCTTTAATTCCAGATATAATATAACCTACGTCACCGGTCTTCACCACTTCTTTAGGAAACATATTAAGTTTAAGTACACCAACTTCGTCTGCAAGATATTCCTTACCAGTATTGATGAATTTTACTTTATCGCCTTTACGGATCTCTCCGTTTACTACCTTATAGTAAGCAATGATTCCTCGGAAAGAGTTAAATACCGAGTCAAAGATTAAGGCCTGCAATGGTGCCTCAGGTTCACCAACGGGTGCAGGAACGCGATCAATAATGGCCTGCAGGATGTCCATAACACCCAGTCCTGTTTTACCTGATGCAGGAATGATTTCTTCCCGTTTACAGCCAATCAGATCGATGATCTGGTCTTTAACCTCTTCTGGCATAGCACCAGGAAGGTCCATTTTATTCAGGATTGGAATGATCTCCAGATCATGCTCCAGCGCAAGGTACAGGTTAGATATGGTTTGTGCCTGAATACCCTGTGAGGCATCTACAATCAGTAAAGCACCTTCGCAAGCTGCGATGGAACGGGAAACTTCATAAGAAAAATCCACGTGTCCTGGTGTGTCAATCAGGTTGAGGACATATTCCTGTCCATCAACGGTATAATTCATTTGTATAGCATGACTCTTAATGGTGATCCCACGTTCACGCTCCAAATCCATATTATCCAGGAGCTGCGCTTGTGATTCGCGCTGGCTAATGGTCTTGGTATACTCTAATAAACGATCCGCTAAGGTACTCTTACCGTGATCTATATGTGCAATTATGCAGAAATTACGTATATGCTTCATCTTTGCGCAAATATAAGACTTTGATCTGTCATTTTATGCTTTGTGTGCAGATCTATGTTAGTGTCTGTATTACAGGGTTTTATTTGCTTCAAAAATCATGTTTTTTACGGTTTCACTATTGGTTAACAGGTAAGAATATTCGTCAGAACTGCTGCCCATGGTGGCTTGCTGGTTTTTAAAGGTCATTTTGCTGGAGACAGCTGTTCTTGCCGAGGCATGAAATTCAGTGGCGCCTGTTTTTTGAATGATTTCAGCTATATTGCTTTCATTGATTCCTGCACCTGGCATAATACGTATTCTCCCTGCTGCTTTCTTAATGAGTTTGGTAAGTGTTTGTACGCCCTTTAAAGCGGAACTTTCTCCGCCGGAGGTTAGAATGCGTTCGCATCCGGTCTCAATAACATCTTCCAGTGCCTTTTCCAGGTCATTACTCATGTCGAATGCCCTGTGGAAAGTAACAGGAAGGGGGCTGGCAAGGTCGACCAGAATCTTGCAGCGTTCTTTATCAATGCTGCCATCGGCATTTAAAATACCGATCACCACACCGTCGCAGTTTAATGATTTGCAGACCTGAATGTCTTCTTTCATCAGTTCAAATTCAAGGTCATTATAGAGAAAATCACCACCTCTTGGTCTGATGATGGGATAAACTTGCAGGGAAAGCATTTTTTTAGCAAGTAGAATTTGTGCATAGCTGGGGGTAGTACCGCCCTCGGGTAGATTATCGCAAAGTTCTACCCGAATGGCACCGCCTTCCTGTGCCGCAAGTGCAGAGCGAACAGAATTGGCACAAACTTCCATATTGATCATGTGAGAAGAAAATTTTAGTGTTAATAATAGCTTTTTCCTGAAATAAGCAGGTCCTGTTTTTCAGCATTGCATACGGCATAACTGAAGCCTTTTTGAATGGCGTACGCACCGTATTCTCCCTTTTTATTGATCGCGAGAAACCCAACTTGTACTTTTTCAGCATTTTCTGGCTTTTTCTTTATGATCCGCATTACAGCTTCTTTACAAGCTTCTTCAGGGCTCAGGCCCTGGCGCATCAATTCTACAACGAGGAAGCTGCCTACGTTGCGGATTACTTCTTCGCCGACACCGGTAGAAGTCGCGCCACCTACTTCGTTGTCTACATATAAACCAGCACCTATAATGGGGCTATCGCCTACACGTCCATGCATTTTAAAAGCCATGCCGCTGGTTGTACAGCCGCCAGAGATATTTCCTTTGGCATCAATGGCTAGCATGCCAATGGTATCGTGGTTATATTTGCCACCCGGGCGGTTAGTTCCGTTTTCTACATTCATTACCGGGCTATATTTGGCGGTTTTGAGCCATTCTTTCCAGGCCTTTTCGGCTTTAGGCGTTAACAGTTTTTCCTTTTTCATGCCTTGTTCAACGGCAAATTGGGTAGCGCCTTCACCAACCAACATGACGTGAGGAGTTCTCTCCATCACCATGCGGGCAACTGAGATGGGGTGGGCTATGTTTTCCATTGCAGCAACCGAACCACAGTTACCAAATTCATCCATAATGCAGGAATCAAGTGTAACGTGACCGTCTCTGTCGGGGGTACCGGTACGACCAACAGTTCCGTTGGTAATATCTAATTCTTCGGGTACACGTGCGCCCGCTTCAATGGCATCCAGCGCACGGCCACCTTTTGAAAGCGTTTTCCAGGCTTCTTTATTGGCATAAACACCGAAATCCCAGGTAGATATTACAATTGGAAATTGTTCTTTACCTGTCTTTTGACGTGGAAGTATTTCAGCAAAACTTTGTTTATCGAGTAATAGAAGGGAAGCAGAAGCTGCTCCGGTTTTAATAAATTTTCTACGGTTGAACATATATTGTTTAAGTGGTTATTCCGGAAAGGGTAAAATCATCTGCATCCTGCAGGAAAGGGAAATTTCTTCTTATTTTGACAAGCTCTTCATAGCCAATGCTAAAAGTGTACAGGTCTTCGTCTTCAGGTTTGTAATAAACGGTATTGCCTAGCGGGTCTATGCACATGGAATGACCACTGTGGTACACTTCTTTTCCATCATGTCCAACCCGGTTTACGCCAATCACGTAGCTTTGGTTTTCTATAGCCCTGGCAGGGATAAGTGCTTTCCAATGTGCAGTTCTCTTATCGGGCCAGCTGGCTACAATAAGAAGAATATCATATTCGGCATTTTTATTGCGTAGCCAAACCGGAAAGCGAAGGTCGTAGCAGGTAGTCAGACGAATTTTCCAGCCCTTCAGTTCTACAATGACTTTCTTTTCTCCCGGAGTATAATGTTTGTTTTCTTCGCCCATACCAAAAAGATGGTGCTTGTCGTAATATTGATAGTTTCCTTCGGGAAGCATCCATATTAAACGGTTATAATAATGGTCGTTTTCCTGGATTATGATACTACCGGTTACAACGCAATCATATCTCTGTGCAGTATTTTTCATCCATTCCATGGTTCTTCCACCCATTTCTTCAGCCAGTGCTTCTGCGTTCATACTGAAGCCCGTACTGAACATTTCCGGAAGAACGATGAGGTCCGTTTTTTCCTTAACCCCTGAGGATAGTCTTAAAGATAGGTTCTGAAGGTTCTTTTCTATGTTTTCCCAGAAAAGATAGGCCTGGAAAACAGTGATCTTTAAGTTGCTGATGTTCAGGTAATCTGGTTTTTCCATGTTCTAATTAAGTAAAGGAATTAAATTATAAGGTGATTAATCTTTCAACGGCTTTTTCGAGCGTTTCTTGCTTCTTTGCAAAACAAAATCTAAGTACATGATGATCTGTATTGTGTAAATAAAAAGCAGAAACCGGGATGCTCGCGACCCTAAAGTCCTTAATTAAGCGGATGGCGAGCTCCGTATCCTTCTCATCGCTGATCCGGCTGTAAGTTACGCACTGGAAATAAGAACCGGAACAAGGGAGGAGGTCAAACCTGGTATTTTGAAGCAGATCGCGGAATTTGTCCCGTTTTTGCTGGAAAAAGGAGGAGAGACCGTTGTAGACTTCTGCGTCTCTAAGGTACCGGGCAATGGCCGCCTGCATTGGAGTGTTTACACTGAATACATTAAATTGATGGATTTTTCTGAATTCCTTGGTGAGCGGTTCTGGTGCTATGCAATAGCCTGTCTTCCAGCCTGTAGCATGTAATAGTTTACCGAAAGAAGCAATAATGAACGAACGTTCTCTTAATTCTGGATACAAAGCGATGCTAAGATGTTTGCGTTCGTCATAGATCAGGTGTTCGTAAACTTCATCACTTAAAATCAGGATATCGGTATTCCTGGTGAGCTTTATGAGTTCTTGTATATCTGTTTCAGATAAAATACTACCAGTGGGATTATGAGGACTGTTTAGAATGATCATTTTGGTGTTCGCGCTAAAAAGCTTCTTAACCATGTTCCAGTCTATTTCATAGTTGGGCGGTGCCATCTGATAAGGCTTCACCAAACCGCCCAGCATTTTTATAGTGGGGGCATAAGAATCATAGGCCGGCTCAAAAATGATAACTTCATCGCCAGGATTAATACAGGCTGTCAAAGCAGTAAAGATGGCCTGAGTACCTCCAGCGGTAATGGTTACTTCTGTATCCGGGTGATAATTTGCATTATATAAATCATTAACCTTTTGTGCAACCAATTCTCTTAAAATGGGGAGTCCGGTCATAGGGGCGTATTGATTCTGACCACTTTTCATTGCCTCATTAACGAATTCAATTAATTTAGGGTCACAATCGTAATCTGGGAAACCCTGGGACAGGTTAATGGCCTGGTGTTCTTCGGCCAGTTTAGACATGACGGTGAAAATAGTCGTGCCTGTTCCGGGTAATTTTGAATGTATAGATATCATGTACAGCGAAAATAGAAATAATTTTAGGCATTGAACAATGTAAGAACGGTAAAATTTGCAAATCAATGTGTGGAGTTTTCAAAAAAAACAATAATTTCAACCATGACTTTTAAGACAAAAGAAAGTAAACTGCTATTGGTTTTGGGTTCTTTTTTTGTAGCCAATGCTATTTTATCTGAATTTATAGGTGTAAAAATTTTTTCTGTAGAAGGAACTTTAGGAATTAAACAGTTCGATATCAATTTGCTTGGCGTGCCAAAATTGTCCTTTAATATGTCGGCAGGTGTGTTGACCTGGCCTTTTATATTTATTATGACAGATATCATTAATGAGTATTTCGGGATCAAACAAGTCAGATATCTGTCAATTTTAACGGCTGTCCTTATAGGGTATGCATTTTTTATTGTTGGTGGCGCTATGCTTTTAGATCCTTCTGATTTCTGGGTAAACCAAACCATTAATGGAAGGAATGTAAATATGAATGATGCCTTTGCAGGTATATTCGGACAGGGAATGTGGATTATTGTTGGATCTATTGTTGCTTTTTTGGTTGGGCAAATGGCGGATGTAATGATCTTTCATAAAATTAAGCAGGTAACGGGTGAAAGGGCTCTATGGCTCAGATCAACAGGATCAACGTTGATTTCGCAGCTCATTGATAGTTTTGTGGTGATCTTTATTGCTTTCTATTTGAACCCTCAATACCATTGGAGCTGGCAGATGGTGGCTGCAATCGGGTTGGTGAATTATACCTACAAGTTTGTTGTAGCTATTTTGATGACGCCTATACTTTATATTGTCCATGGAATCATCGATGCATACCTTGGTAAGGAGCTGGCCCATAAACTGATTAAAATTGCCGGTAGAAATTGAGCGTTCTATTTTTTACCTTTGCGCAGAAATTGAAATATTATAGAGATGAAGTCAGAGATTGTTAAGATCCAGCAAGCTATAACGCCCTTAAGAGAAGAAATCATTAACCATAAAGTGTATTCTGTTATTAATGATCTGGAAGACCTTAGGGTATTTATGGAACATCATGTTTATGCGGTATGGGACTTTATGTCCCTGCTTAAATCTTTACAGATTGGTCTGACCTGTACCCGGGTTCCCTGGTTTCCGGTGGGTTCAGCTAATACCAGATCATTGATCAATGAGATTGTGGCGGGTGAAGAATCTGATGTCGATGCTGATGGACATAAAAAAAGCCATTTTGAACTTTATCTTGAAGCCATGGTGCAGTGCGGTGCTGATGCAGCTGAATTTGATCGTTTCGCAAATGGGCTTAAGGGTGGCTTGGCCATGTCTGATGCCTATATTGCGGCGGGAACTCCTGAAGCGGCCAGGCATTTTGTAGATTACACATTTAGTGTGATTGGGGGAAATAAGGCACATGAACAATCCAGTGCTTTCACATTTGGACGCGAAGACCTGATACCAAATATGTTCTTCTCTATTATCAATGATTTAAATAAGAAGTTTCCTGAGCAGATTTCTATATTTAAGTATTACCTGGAGCGGCATATTGAGGTAGATGGAGACCACCACAGTCATCTGGCGCTGGAAATGACTGCCGAGCTTTGTGGGGAGGATCAGGAGCGGTGGCTGGAAGCCGAAAAAACTGCCATAGAATCTTTAAAGAGGAGAATAGAGTTGTGGGATGGCGCTTATGAGCAAATTATAAAGAATAAATCTTTAGCATTACTATCCTAAGATTAAAATAGTCTTATATTAGAGCATACAATTTCTCTTAAAATGAAATGACCCTGTGGGGATATGCTCTTATGAAAAGAATTTTCTTGTTTTTTGCAGTTGTAGCCTGGTCTAATTTGTTTGCGCAGGTTGGGCCTAAAAATACACTTGACGAACTCCATCAAAGTATTTTAAGAAAAAAAGAATACGACAGTCAGAAATTGAAACGTATTTCTGTACTGGAGGGATCTCTTAATGATCACCTGGAGCTACAGGAAAAATATGAGGTATATGCTGCACTTTATAATGAATACAAGTCTTTTAATTATGATAAGGCTTTTTACTATTCTCAGCAAATGCAGCAAACCGGACGTTTGCTCAAAGATCCGGTAAAGATTGCCGATGGTAAAATCAAGTTTGGATTTATTCTTCTTTCATCAGGAATGTTTAAAGAAACATTCGATTCTTTGAATACTGTAAATGTCCGGATTCTTCCAGATGGATTGAAGAGAGAATATTACTTTTTAACGGCCAGAACCTATTATGACCTAGCGGACTTTGATAAAGACCGATATTATGCACCTATATATAACAAACGGGCAAGTATTTATATTGATTCGGCCATTGCTCTTTCTGCTCCGGGCTCCTATGAACAAACCTACGATCAGGGATTAAAATACCTAAAGCTCGGTGACCGGGAACGAGCAGCCGTTTTGCTTAAAAAACTCATGAATGCTTACCCGTTGAGCAATCATGAACTGGCTGTTACAGCTTCTACATTAAGTGATATCTATATTCAAAACGGGGATAATGAAGAGGCGATAAGTTTGCTGATCATGGCAGCGATAGCGGATATTAAAAGCAGTACAAAAGAGGCCGCCGCAATGTTGAACCTGGCGCAGCTGCTGCACCGTAAAGGTGATATAAAGAATGCTTATATGTTTATTAATGAGGCCATGAATGATGCCAGCTATTACGGCGCCAGGCAAAGAAAAGTGCAGGTGAGTGCTATTTTAATGGTTATTGCAGCTGAAAAAGTAAATTCTGTTGAGGAGCAGCGCCGGGTGCTGTTTATCTACGCCTCTTTACTTACGCTACTGGTCGCATTGGTGATCTTATTTGCCTTTATTATTTCAAGACAGCTTAAAAAATTGAAGAAGGCTGACAAAGTTATTGTTCAGACTAACCATTCTTTAGGAGAAACCATTCGCAAGCTGAATGAAGCAGATAAGATTAAGGAAGAATACATTGGTTACTATTTTAATCTCATCTCAGAGTATATTGCCAAGCTGGACAGATTTAAAAGATCAGTCAACAATAAATTAGTGACCAGAAAATTTGAAGATATACAGCTATTGGTGAACAATATCAATTTGAAAAAAGAACGGGAAGAACTGTTTGTCAATTTTGATAAAGCCTTTTTAACCTTATTTCCAAATTTTGTTCAGGATTTTAATGCACTATTTGCTCCAGAACATCAGGTTAAACTCAATTCTGGTCAATTCTTAAATACAGATCTGAGGATTTTTGCCCTGATCCGTTTGGGAATCAGTGATACCGAAAAAATTGCTTGTATTCTGGAATACTCTATGAATACCATCTATAATTATAAGGCCAGAATTAAGAGTAGGTCATTGCTCCCTAACGATGATTTTGAAGACGCTATCTTATCTATAAAGACATTATAAATCATATCAGGCTTATATTTCATTTATATTTTATTGTGGTTATTGTTTTGTAATAAATTGATAAATAGGTATTTAGTATTGATATTGATG
>NZ_QAIL01000294.1 GCF_003061025.1 Pedobacter sp. HMWF019
GATATATTCAATGTCTTTCGACATAATATAGAGCAAATAAATGTTAAATAATAAATGCATCCAATTCTTATGCAGGAAAACGGAAGTAAATAAAGTATGAATCCGATTTCCTCTAAAAACTTCGAAGGGGTGATAAACCAGTTTATTATATAATGGTTTATAATAAAATCCTATAATACTTAACAAAATAATTAAGCCTGAGAACACGTAGGTTAAAGGCATTTCTATAAATGGTGGAAACATCAGGATAAAAGTAATAAACTTCTTGCTTTGATATCTGCCCAATTTTTTTGTTTCCTATTATTTTTAAATACAACCACAGGTTGTTGCGGTTTTGCCTTAACCAAAGGAACTTTACCACACCGCAGAAGTGTTATAATGCGGTTTGTTATTAAACAACAATAAATACAATATATAAAAGTGTTTGACCGGCATGCTCTCGAACCCTCCCTTCCTAACCGTACACGAAAGTGTACGGGGGAGCGGTGTTTTGTAGAGCGTATCTATAAATAAAGGGTTTAAATATGAGGGTTTTAGAGGGTAGCGAGATTTTGATTATGTTTTCCACAGGTGAATATAGTTTATTGCATTCAAGACTGAGAGGCGTAAGCATTTCTAAAAAGGAGGACCAAATTACAATAGATTTATTTATTGATCTTTTGTATTCTAAGTATGAACAGCAAATGAGCTTAAGATTTATTGATGTGTCAGATTATTCCTTGAATGAGGATAACTGGACAAATTTTCCATCCATAGAAAAGTATAAATTTTATAAAAACTACAATGGATTCTATATCAGCCTGAATCCCGAAGTATCTTTTTCCGGTTCTATTGCGGCAGATCAGGAATATATCAGGAGTAAAAATGTCAAAGCAACATTATTGAAGTGACCATTTCCCTTTGTAGCAAGAGCACTGGATTTTATCTAAATAAAAAAGCCGCTGTTCATTTGAATCAGCGGCTTTTGTTTCACATCGGTAAATGTAGAGAACATCAACTATAAATGGTACGCACCAAATAACTTAATAAGGTCCATTGGAGATTTTAAATGCTTGATAAAAACAAAGCATGAACAGGGCCAGAGCGACTAACTTCAGAACAATGAGAAGGTAATGGGTTCTATCTGATTTATTCATTCTTATAAATTGCATATTTATTCTATTTTGGGGTTAATTAAATTAAATTTTTATAATATGATCTGATGTTTGTTATGGAAATCAGTTCTATTTTATTTAAACTTGTCCCAAAGTTACATTCGGAGAGGA
>NZ_QAIL01000031.1 GCF_003061025.1 Pedobacter sp. HMWF019
GCCCCTTTTCATTAAATTAACGCTCTCGATGTAAACGTAAAATTTTTTTCTGATATTTTGAAATTAATTTTTGTTTTTTTTATAAAAGGGGGTAAAGAATAATCATTGAGCTTTAACGAGCTCGACACGACCAGACATACCTTCAAAATTATTTGAAGTTGCCTAATTCTTTGCCACCTATTTTGTACCTGCTGGTACATTAAGTCTTTGTAACTTTGGCTTTAGAATGCGGATTGTTCAATTGAACGGGAGTGTTTTCCGAAGGAATAGCGATAGATCACCGAACAAACAGCGACCTATCCATAAGTGAGGTATAAGCATGGCAGTTTGTGTTTCTTGCTGAAATTTTGCGTTGAAATAAATATAAAGTTTATGTTGAACTATTGGTATAAAAGAAAATTTAAATTAGGAGACCGTATAAAAAAGAAATCCCTGGTTTTTTCCGGCCTACAACAGATAGCTAACAGTTAGGTAATGGATTGGACTTAGATTCGTATTGTATTCGATGAAATGGCTATTTATCCCTAATGAATTGGTCATAGCGGCCGATAATCCCAATCATCTGGCTACAGAGATGCAATACACATCATTTTTAAATCAAATCATCACCAATAGTATGGCAAGAATAGCAAAAGGAGTTTCTGATGCGTTTTCGGGAAAACCGTGCCCATAGTGCTATTGTATCAGTGGAGCAGCGTGTTTCATTTATTGCTTTCTTAATACTTATTGGTAAATTCGCTATTAATGAAAAGTATTAAATTAACGTGTCTCCTTTTATCAGTTTTATTATTGAGCCTTAGTTCATTAAAGACACAAGCACAAAGTCATCAGCAACAAAGAAGTGATTCTGTTTTTTTGGCGATAAAGAAATATATTGATCAAAGGAATACAAGTTTAATATACGCTTCGGGGAGCGAAGCGTATAAAAAGGTTGTTAATGAAAAAAATCTGAATGTTTTTTTTGAAAAGGAAATATATCCTTTAGGGAGAATTAAACTGTCGTCGTTTGATGGTTTAGATAATGCCATTAGCAGATATAAATTGGTGTTTGAATCCGGAAAACTGGTATTTTCTTTTGCGCTTGAGAAGGAGAATAAATTTAATTCTATCACTTTTACTCCGTTTAAATCAATCATTTTTAATAAGCCGGTACCTGTTGCTACCTCCAACATTTTAAAATCTGTACTAGACAGGCAGGTAGATTCTATTGCCAGACAGTACATTCAGAAGTCTAATACTGTGGGATTAAGTATTGGAATTTTAAATAATGGTATGATGCAAACTTATGGCTATGGAGAAATAGAGAAGGGAAAGGGTAAACTTCCTGATGCCAATACGATTTTTGAAATAGGTTCTATTACCAAAACTTTTACGGCAATTATATTGGCTTATTATGCTAATGAGGGCAAAATTAGGTTAAGCGATCCCATCACCGAGTATTTACCAGATTCGCTATCTGCAAATCCTGAACTTCAAAAAATCAAAATTATTAACTTAAGTAATCATACTTCAGGATTGCCTTCTCTGCCTGCCAATTTTGAATATAGGGGAATGGATAGGCTTAATCCATATAAGTCCTACAATGAAAAGATGCTCCTTGCTAATCTTAAGACCTGTAAATTGAGATCTGTTCCTGGTGAAGTGTATGCTTATTCAAATCAAGCGATGGGTTTACTTGGTGTAATTTTGGAAAGGGTATCTGGGAAAACATATGAACAGCTTGTACAACATGTGATTACTGGTCCGTTAAAGATGAGCAGTACTTATCAGCAGTTACCACCTTTGTTATCAAGTCGTTTTGTTAAGGTTTATGATGCCGATGGTGATGAGACAAAACCCTGGGATTTTGATGCTCTTGCTGCTTGTGGATGTCTTCATTCTACCGTTAATGATTTGCTGCTTTATGCAAAAGCGAATATAAAATGTGAATCTTCTTCTTTGTCTAGTGCTTTCGGCTTAAGCCACCAGGTCACTTTTTCGAAGGGTCCAGTAGTGGGCCTGGGCTGGCATCTATATCAGGTAAAGGATGATAAATATTACTGGCATAATGGGGGAACTGGTGGGTGCAGAAGCTTTCTGATCTTTAATATAGAGAAGGAAATTGCCGTGGCGGTGATTTCGAATGCTGAGGTTGACGTTGATGGTGTGGCCAGGGGTATTTTAAAGAAACTGCGTTCTTCTTGATTACATAAGTGAAAAATAGGTTTTCATGAACGAGTCTCAGAACCTGTAAGGTTCAGCGAGATCAGAAAATCTATTTTTCTTGTGCAAACCAGGGAAGGTGCAGATTTAGCAAAGGAAACCACCGCCCAGAAGGTCATTGCCTTCATAGAATACAGCGGATTGACCTGGAGCAATTGCAGACACAGAATGGTCAAATACTACCCTCATTTTATCATTTTCCTGCACAATAGTACTTAACATCCCTGCATCTTTATAACGGATTTTGGTAATCACGTTATCCATTGGATCGTTAATGTTAGCGTATTTAACCAGGTTGATATTGCGCACCATAGCTTCCCGTCTTTCCAGCTCGTCTGCACGACCTAGAACTACAGTATTGCTTTCTGGTAAGATCTGGGTAACAAACATAGGCTCGCCAAAAGCGATACCTAGGCCTTTACGTTGCCCGATGGTATAGAATGGATAACCTTTGTGTTGTCCCACAATCATACCGTTGCTCAGAATAAAATTTCCGCCGGCAACTTTTTCTTCCAGATCTTCTACTTTATGTTTTAGGAAAGCTCTGTAGTCGTTATCTGGTACAAAGCATATTTCATAGCTTTCGCTTTTTTTGGCAAGTTCTTCCTGTCCCATATCGAGTGCCATTTGACGGATCTCAGATTTGGCAAAGGAACCTAATGGAAACTGTGTTCTCGATAGGTTTTCCTGTGATACGCCCCAGAGCACATAACTCTGGTCTTTGTTTTCATCATGACCTTTGGAAATCACGTATCTGCCGCTGTCTTGTTGTCTGATGTTGGCATAGTGACCTGTGGCAATAAACTCACAGTCTAGCTTATTGGCGCGTTTTAACAAGGCTTCCCATTTAATATGGGTATTGCAAAGTACACATGGGTTTGGGGTACGTCCGGCAAGGTATTCATCAACAAAATTGTCAATGACATAATCACCAAATTCATCCCTGATGTCAAGAATATAATGAGGGAAGCCGTAATTTACGGCCAGTGTACGGGCATCGTTAATGCTGTCCAGGCTGCAACACCCAGTTTCCTTGCTGCTGCTTCCGGAAGTGGCATAGTCCCAGGTCTTCATAGTTAGGCCAATTACCTCATATCCCTGTTCGTGTAACATCACTGCTGCTACTGAACTGTCCACACCGCCACTCATGGCTACTAAAATTCTGCCTCTTTTACTCATTGTCTTTTTATCAAATGCAAAAGTAATTTTTTTAATGCAAAAAAAGGCGCTTCTGAAGTCAGTTCCTTGTAAAATGACATTTGGAGGGCTAAATATTATGAGGTGTTTTGGAATATATAGAGAATATAGTTCTGGTTTAGAAGGGCATTTCAGGTTTATTTCCAGAATGAACGGATAGGGCTTTCTCTTTTCAAATATCTTTTAATATTTGCGATTAACATACAAATATGTTGATTTAAGTAAATATTTAGATAAATATGAAAAAATTAAATGTAGCATGAGAGAATTGAAGATTACACAAAGTATTACTAAAAGGGAATCCGAATCTTTAGATGTATACCTGAATGAGATTGGGAGGTTCGAACTTTTAACAGCTGATGAGGAATGCATTTTGGCAAAGAAGGTAAGAGAAGGGGACCAGGAGGCTCTTTGTAAGCTTATTGTTTCTAATCTTAGGTTTGTGGTTTCAGTGGCGAAGCAATATCAGCACCGGGGAATGGCTTTGATAGATTTGATCAATGAAGGTAACCTCGGGCTCATTAAAGCGGCAAAGCGGTTTGATGAAACCAAGGGCTTTAAGTTTATTTCTTTTGCGGTATGGTGGATCAGACAAAATATTCTGCAGGCTCTGGGAGACCAGACACGCACGGTCAGGCTTCCGCTAAATCAGGTAAGTAATATTACGAAATTGAATAATGTTATACAGCGACTGGAACAACAGCTGGAACGGGTTCCCACGGCTGAAGAATTGGCCGAGCAATCAGGAATTGCAAAAGAAAGTGTAGAGGACTATCTGGTGAATGCCAGGTTACCAATTTCTATCGATGCCATAGCGGATTCTGAGATAGGGAGTTCTTTACTCGATATATTGAGAGATTATCGGTATGCACCGGATAAAGGTATGGATGTGGAGTCTTTGCAAGGTTTCATTGACCGGATAATGTCTGTTTTGTCTCCAAGAGAGAGATATATACTGACCGTAAATTTTGGTTTAGGAAATACGGAACCTGTTCAGCTGCAGGATATAGCAAGGACTTTAGGTATTGGGAAGGAGCGTGTGCGGCAACTTCGTGAAATTGCACTTAGAAAGTTACGGGCAAATGCAAGTATCTTTAGGAATAAGCTATAGTTTCCTGATCAGCATAACCTAATCAGGAAACTATTTAAACAAAAGCGGGTACACGCTCAGCAGGATCGTTTCCCTGTATCTGGTTTTTTCTTACATCGGAAACTTCTTTTGGTTTTTTATCGACCAATGCGTTAATTCCTGTAGCTCCGTTATACAGGAGAAAACCACCTAATAGAACTTCCTGTATACCCATAGCAGGAGTTTTATAAATTGTGCGTATTCCTCTTTGAAAGATATAAGCACCTGCAATAACCGATACAATTCGTTTGCCTATTTCCAACTCTTTGCTATCACCACTATTTAACAGAAGCGTTTTTCCAGTAAAAATTGCAAGTTTATGTTTTAAAATTCTTAACATTCGTTCTCAATTTAATCTTTAAATTTAACACCGCTAAGCCACATTTTGTTTGCCGAAACGGGTAATTTCTAGAATTCTGATTTTTATGTACTTCTATTTGAAGTAATTAATTTTCGCTTGTACTTAAGCGCTCCAGGATCAGTTTAATCGCATTTTCGACCACTTTTTGTGGTTCTTTGCTAAACTCAAAATTTACCCTACTGGCCAGAATGGCATTAATAGACAGCGCCTTATGGCCAAGTGTTTTAGCAAGGGCATAGATGCCAGCTGTTTCCATTTCTAAATTGGTAATGCGGTAAGGCCCTTGTTTAAAGCTATTGATCATCTGGATGAAGTTGGGTACGGCATTTTTTGCTCTGACCTGTCTGCCCTGTGGTGCGTAAAAGCCAGGGGCAGTTACTGTTATACCTTGTGGAAGGTCTTTTCCAATGGTATGCAGCAATTGCGGGCTGGCAGCAGTGAGGTAAGGATGGATGTTTTTCAGATGGGCAAAATGTGTTTTGATGTTATCCAGTAAACTGTGTTCTTCTCCAGTGTGTTCCTGAACATAATAATTCATCAGTGCATCAAGTCCGAGCCCGAAAGAGGAAGCCAAAATAGTTCCCATGGCCAGATCGGGTTGTACAGCGCCTGAGGTACCTATGCGAATGATGTTTAAGGAGGTCAGATCTTTTTTTATTTCTCGGGATTCGAGGTTTATATTTACCAGAGCATCTAATTCATTGATGACAATATCTATGTTATCTGTACCGATGCCGGTTGACAAAACGGTTAAACGTTTCTGTCCAAGGTAGCCGGTATGGGTGATGAACTCTCTTTTTCCTTTTTTGAGTTCTATTCGATCAAAATATTTGCTGATTTCCGAAACGCGGTCTGGATCTCCAACAGTTATAATGGTATTTGAGATGTCTTCAGGTCTTAAATTGAGGTGATAAACGCTTCCGTCTTCATTGATCACTAAGTCTGATTCTGATAATTTGCTCATCGTATATAGAGTTAATTTTGTTAAATGGTACTGAGGTAGGTTGTTTTTACACTTTCTATGCTTTCTAAACGGTCAATGACCTTATTTAGTTTTAGCTTCCGGATTTCAATGTCCATGCTACAGCTGGTGTCGAAGGATTGCTGTTTAACAGTTAAGTCTTCATCTTTGATTACTTTCATCACGTCATTCATGCTAAGGTATTCAAAAGTGATCCTGTATATGTCATTGACAGTTTTTTGAACTTTTACGGCATGGTCCAGCGCATCTATGGTGGCATTTTTATAAGCATTGATCAGGCCAGGTACGCCTAAAAGTGTTCCTCCGAAATAGCGGACTACGACCACCAGGAGGTTGGTGAGGTCTGCAGACAACAACGTATTTAATATAGGCCTTCCTGCTGTTCCTGATGGTTCTCCATCGTCGTTTAGCCTGAATACGCTTCTGTCTGGACTTAAACGTAATGCCCAGCAGAAATGCCTGGCTTTGGCGTGTTCAGATCTGAGGTTAAGCAGAATTGATTTTACTTCATCTTCGCTGCTGATGGGATAAGCATAGCCAATAAACTTGCTTCCTTTATCTTTAAAAAGTCCTTCTGATGGCTGTTCAATGGTGTTATAGGTGTCTTCAAAAAGCATGTAACTGAGCTAAGGTGATCAAAATAATAGAGGCGAGGGCCAGCAGGAGTCCGATATAATTGATTTTGATGAACTTTTCTTTAAAGATGATCAGTCCAATTAGACTGCCTAGAATAATAACGCCCATATTCATGGCTGCAAATACGGTTGAGGGATTACTGGCCAATGCCTGGTGGGCTTTAAGGTAAAAAAAGATATTGCCAAAATTGAAGGCACCCAGGATACAGCCGCATAAAAAATTGACCAGTTCCAGCTTCTGCTTTTTTACGATGGCCAGATAGCCAATAGCGATTAGGGAAATGACAAATGAAAGTCCAAATACCAATACTAATGAAGTGGTGAAGGGCATGGATTGTACCTGGGCTATTTTTTTAAACAAAACGTCGATGACGCCGAAGCCTATAAATACCACTGTTGGATAGACCCAGTCGGAAATTTGACCACTGCTTCTCTTACCTTGTTTTTTAAATAAGGTAAGGAGTATTGCAATTATTCCGGTGAGCAGGCCTGCAAGTTTTAATCCGCTGATGTTCTCTTTAAACAGGAAATAGGACGCAAGTATAGGGATAAAAAGAGACAGGCGCTGGGCAATGTCTGATTTTGCAATTCCAATATTTTTGATTGACGCAGCGAGTATCCAGAAGACAACGGGCAATAAAATACCAAGCCCCATATAGACTGGCGATGGTGCCTGGAGCAGGTCTCCTAACTTTGGTCTGAAAAACACCAGGCTAAATAAGATAGCGAACAGATAATTCCAGGTAACTGCCTGGATCACATTGATCTTATATCGCTTGGCGAGTTTTAGAAAAACGGCTACAGTAACACTGCAAAAAATACTTAAGAGTATGTATATCATTAGGATGACGTATTTTTATATAGAATGAGTTGATCTTCATTTATTGGAGAGACACTTATAATATTTCCATTGATCCGAGGTGCGGAAATCCCTGATCCCCAACTTACAGTGGATGTTAAAACCCGTGCTTCATCCCATAAATTTGATGAGAGGAACTGATTTAAGATATTGGCGCCGCCTTCAATCATGATCGATTGTATATCCATCAAGTAAAGCTGGAAGGCAATTTTTTGTGGCAGGTAGAATTGCATATCTTCCATTTGAACGTAATGCAGGTTGTTAATTACATCTGTTTTTAACTCATTGAAAATAATTGTTTTAACTACATTGTTGTAAATATTTTTATCAGATGGAATTTCGAGATTTTTATCGATAATGATCCGGATAGGGTTTTTTCCATGCCACGCTCTGGTGGTGAGCTCGGGATTATCCGTCAGTACGGTTTTTTTGCCAACCAGAATGGCATCTTCTTCACTTCGCCATTTATGAACCAGCTTTTTGGAAAGTGCACCTGTGATCCATTGCATGGAAGGTGTTAAGGGTGCAAAAAAACCATTGGCTGTTTGAGCCCATTTTAAAATGATGTAGGGGCGTTGTTTTTCTATTCTGGTGAAAAAACGTCTGTTGAGCTGTCTGCATTGTTCTTCAAGAACGCCGTGGATGACTTCTATACCGGCATTTTTCAACTTGAATATACCTTTGCCATTTACATCGGGGAATGGGTCTCTGTTGCCTATGACTACCTTTTTGACTTGATGTTTGATCAGCAGATCGGCACAGGGTGGGGTTTTACCAAAATGTGCGCATGGCTCCAGGCTTACATATACTGTGGCTTCTTTCAACAGGCTTTCGGCTTGTTCGCCATATTTTTCTAATACAGAATGAATGGCGTTCACTTCTGCGTGTGCCTGCCCGATTTTTTGGTGATAACCTTCACCAATAATTTTATGATTGTTAATGATGACGCAGCCGACCATTGGGTTTGGGCTTACAGAAGCCATTCCTAATTCTGCCAGTTCCAGGCATCGCTGCATATATATTTCATCTCTCATTAGGGCAAAAGTAAGGTATATTGTTTGATTTAGTTACTTTTACAGGCCATGAATTTTAAAGAACTAAGAGACCTTTTTATTAGTGAAGGCGCCGAATTTTATAACCAAGAAGAGGCTTCTGCATTGTTTTACAGGATGCTAGACCAGCTGCTGGGCTGGAGCAGAACGAAAGCGATGACTAGTCTGGATACAGATATTGAGGCATCTGACTTACCCAAATACCTGGAAGTTTTGGAAAAACTGAAGACCGGAAAGCCTATTCAGTATATTTTCGAAGAGACATGGTTTTATGGATTCCCTTTCAAAGTGAATTCTGCGGTATTGATTCCCCGGCCGGAAACAGAAGAACTGGTTTATTGGATTATTGAAGAGTTGAAAGGCGCGAATCGGAATGAGGGAAGTTTGCTGGATATAGGTACCGGGAGTGGTTGCATTGCTGTTGCGTTGAAGAAATCATTGGATGGTTTCCATGTTTCTGCTTTGGATGTTTCTGTAGATGCACTTGAAGTTGCTCAGTATAACGCTGCTATGAATAAGGTAGTTGTGAATTTTATAGAGGCTGATATCCTGTTATATTCCGGGACTGAAAGTTTTGATCTTATTGTGAGTAATCCTCCTTATATCAAGGAGGATGAAAAGCCAGAGATGCATGAAAATGTTTTGGCCCACGAGCCTCATCGTGCTCTTTTTGTAAGTAATGAGAACCCATTGATTTTTTATAAAGCCATCGCTAATTTTGCGCTGGTGCATTTGAATCCGCAGGGCTTACTCTTTTTTGAAATCAATGAATATCTTGGAAAGGAAACGGTTGAAATGCTGGAGTTCAAAGGTTTTACGAGAATTACGCTTAAAAAGGATATGCAGGGTAAGGATAGAATGGTGAGTTGTATGCGATAATATATTGTCTTCTAGTTTCTTGGATGGAATTGAGTAATGATACCTTGCAGGTAATCTCTGTCCAGGTGGGTATAGATTTCTGTTGTAGTGATATTGGAATGTCCCAGCATTTCCTGTACTGCACGCAGGTCTGCACCTCCTTCTACTAAATGTGTTGCAAATGAATGTCTTAAGGTGTGCGGGCTGATGCTTTTATTTAGGCCAATTCGCTCTGCCAGACCCTTGATCATGGTAAAAACGGATATTCTGGACAGACTTGTGCCTGTTCTGTTGAGAAAAATAAAATCTTCGTTCCCTTTTTTAATGTTCAGGTGTACTCTAATCTCTGTGATGTAAATACGAATGAGATGAAGCGCAGTTGTTCCTATTGGAATGATCCTTTCCTTATTTCCTTTACCGGTTACTTTAATAAACTCGGATTCAAAGTTGAGGTCGGAGATTTTTAAGCCAACCAGTTCTGAAACCCGAAGCCCACAACCGTAGAGTACTTCTATAATAGCCTTGTTCCTCATGCCTTCGGGCTTCGAGGCATCAATTGCTCCAATCAGTTCATTAATTTCGTGTATGGTTAACACGTCTGGCAGCTTTCTCCGGACCTTTGGGGTTTCGAGCAGTTCTGAGGGATCACTCTGGATGAGATTTTCCAGGAGAAGGTAGCCAAAATAAGCTTTTAAACCTGAAATGATTCTTGCTTGTGTATTGGGAAGTACGCCCAGTTCATGAAGCCAGACTAAGAATGTTTTTAAATGTTCGGTATGGATTTCTTTGACCTGCAGATTGAGATTTGCTGCGTCCAGGTACTGGGTGAGTTTGGCGACATCGTTCAGATAGGCATCAACTGAATTTCCGGAAAGCGCACGTTCCAGTTTGAGGTAGCTTTTGAATTCTTTTAGGTAGGGACGGATTATCACACAAAAATTTTATACTGTAAATTTTTACTATTATGTTTGACGGGATGAAGATACAAATTATAAATGGACCAAATCTGAACCTTTTAGGGGTACGCGAGCCTGGTGTTTACGGTAACGAGAGCTTTGAAAGCTATCTGGTGCGATTGACGGAACACTATAAAGAGGTTGATATCCATTATTATCAGAGCAATGTAGAAGGGGAACTGATCAATAAACTGCATGAAACTGGTTTTTCATTTGATGGTATTATTTTGAATGGAGGTGGGTATACGCATACTTCTGTTGCGATTTCTGATGCGATTGCAGCCATAAACACTCCGGTTATAGAAGTGCATATTTCTAATATTTACGCGAGAGAGGAATATCGCCATGTTTCCATTACGGGCAAAAACTGCAAAGGTATTTTAACCGGATTTGGGATGGACGGTTACAGGCTGGCCATAGAGCACCTGATCCAGCCATTATAAGGTTATTTGAATTCGATACCGCTGAATTTTCTGATTTTCTTAATGAAAAAGCTGTAAACAATACTGGAATGCAGTACGCCTGTATGTTGTTTATAGGGAATTTGTTTAGCTGTTCTTTTTTTGCGTGTTGCAGAAAGATGTTTGAAAAAGTGAAAATGAGCTTTGGATACGGCCATTGCAAATTTTACTTCTCCTTTTAACAGGAAATGGAGCAATGCAGCAAAATCAATGAAAAAGCGGATAAATATCCTTGAAAACACTTCTGGTGCGGGAAGGTTTTTTTGCATGATCATCAGGTTATTCCTGAAATTCAAATAGGTTTTAAATGGATTAGTGGCGTTTAACGAACCACCACCTACGTGATAAACTTCGGCATCCGGGCAGAACATGACTTTATAACCCAGGTTTTTTAGTCTCCAGCAGAGGTCAATTTCCTCCATATGGGCAAACAGAGCTGCATCTAATCCTCCGGTTTGTGTCCAATACTTGCTTTTTATAAAAAAAGCTGCACCGCTGGCCCAAAAGATTTCCAATGTATTGTTGTATTGTCCCTGATCACTTTCTATGGCATCAAAAATTCTTCCGCGGCAAAAGGGAAAGGCATATTTGTCTAAAAATCCGCCTGCGGCTCCTGCGTATTCAAATTGGTTTTTATCTTTCTGCCATTTGATTTTTGGTTGCGCAGCTGCAATGCTCGGGTCGCTTTCCATCAGGCTAACGACCGGGCTGATCCAGTTTCGCGGTACTTCTACATCAGAATTTAAGAGGATGAAATAGTCTGCTTTTACTTGTTCAAGAACTTTATTGTAGCCCCCGGCAAATCCGTAGTTCTGATCATTCTGTATAATCTGGATATCCGGGTAATTTGTTTTAACAAAATCTACGGAGTCGTCTGAGGAGTGGTTATCGCCAACAATGATTTGGAGGTTGCTGTATTTTGATTGGACAACACTGGGCAAAAATTGTTCTAACAATGCCTTTCCATTCCAGTTTAAGATAACAACGGCTACACTTGGCTCCATATTTATGCTGATTGTTGTTTGTGCTTCCATCTTTTGTGACTCCATAGCCAGTATTGCGGTTCTGCAAGTATGCTCTCTGTTAGTAGTTTAAATTGCTTTTTTGTGATTTCGTGTGTTGCAGTTTCCTTTGGCTCTTCCGACAGAAGGACGCAATCTAATTCATAATATCCTCTTTTGAGTATACGGACTTGGATGTAAAAAATTGCCCTGTCAGTTTGAACTGCAATTTTTTCAGGGCCTGTATAGACAGCTGTTGGTTGATGAAGAAATTCTATCCAGTATTTAGCCTGGTCTGTTTCTGGTGTCTGATCTGAGGCCAGACAAAGTACAGAAGGTGTGTTTCTTGAACTGGCCAGTACTCTTAGGGTTTGTTTCATAGAAACCAGGGTGTTCCCAAACCTGGAGCGCATTTTGTAAAACCAGGCGTCAAAGGCTGGGCTGTGCAGAGGTTTATAAACCACAAATTTTGGACTGGATACTTTGATTCCGAAGGCCAGCATTCCCCATTCCCAGTTTCCATAGTGGGAAGAGCATACGATTACGCTTTTTTTACTGCCGAGTAAGGCTTCAATATGATGGAGATTAGTGAATTTGCATCTTTTTTCCAATTCTGCTTTACCGATCAGCGGCATTTTTATAATTTCAAAGATCAGGTCGCAAAGAAAGCGGTAGAAGCGTTTTTCTGTCACTTTAATTTCATCTATGCTTTTACCAGGAAAGGAGCGTGTCAAATTCTCGCGGACCACATTTTTTCTATAGCCAGTAATATGATAGACGAAATGGTATAAAGCTGTTGAAAAACAATATAATAGGGGCATTGGCAATAGAGCAATGAGGTATAAAAAAAATATACCCATATAAGAAAACCCCTTTTTTATCATTAATTTGGCGAATTGAGAATGCAAACATAAATTAACAAATGCAAAGTCCGGCAACATTTCCACTTTTTTATCTTCCGCCCGTAGGGTATTTTTCAGCACTTAATGCGCATGATTTTAATTTTATAATAGAAAGATTTGAACATTTTCCTAAGCAAACGTATAGGAACAGAGCTAAAATTGCCTCTCCAAACGGAAGTCTGGATTTATATGTTCCTGTGGTTAAGGGCTCAAAAGTGCATACGGTTTATAAAGATGTCAAAATAAGTTACGATTTTAAATGGCAGCGGCTTCACTGGCTTAGTTTACAGACTTCCTACAGGAATTCCGCTTACTTTGAGTACTATGAAGATGAGCTTTCCCGTTTTTATACGCAGAAATTTGACTTCCTGTTTGATTACAACCTGGAGATTTTTGAATGGATTCTGCAAAAATTAAAAAAGCCTGCGGAATTGTCTTTTACGGAAGAGTACATTAAAAATATAGGTGCAGAGCTGGATTACAGGGACAGGCTGAGTTTTAAAAATCCATCACAGGTTCATCCGGCTAAGCCTTATTTCCAGGTTTTTGAAGATAGGACTGGTTTTATTGAAAACCTGAGTGTGGTGGATTTGTTATTTAGCCAGGGCCCTCAGGCGAAATTATTCTTTTAACACATATGGGAAAACGCATTAAGTCAAAGAGAAAAAGAAAGCATTACTCTTTACCAGTAGTGGGCTCCAGTCCAGGTCAAGTCTATATTGATGAGCATTCGCTGGAACCGAAAGTGACTGTTCATGCATTTAACGCTGGCGAATATAAGATTGAGGAAACCAATTCTATTGAGCACTTAAGCAAGGTGTTAACGGATAAGAACCTTACTTTTTGGGTGGACATCAGAGGCTTCAAATCTGAAGCGATGTTTGAAACACTGACACGTGATTTTAACGTGAATAAACTGGTATTAGAGGATATTACCAGAACCTATCAGAGACCAAAACAGGAGGAATATGACACCTATGTTTTTGCAGTAAGCAGAATGTTGTTTTTTGATGAGGAGAACAACCTCGAAAATGAACAGATTTCTTTCATTTTGACGGATAATGCGGTTTTTACTTTTCAAGAGGGCTATGAGAATTGTCTTGATCCTGTTCGGAACCGTTTAAAAGCGGGTAAGGGCAATATCCGGGTTTCTGGCAGCAGTTACATCATGTATGCGATTATGGATGTAGTGATTGACAAATACTTTGAAATTCTGAATATTTGGGGAGAAGATCTGGACCAGATCGAAGATCGATTGATTGATAAGCCCGACCGTTCAATCATGTATGATATTCAGGCGGTGAAGAGAAACTTGATTGCCATCAGAAGGGTCGCCTGGCCTGAACGTGATAAATTGAATGATTTTTTAAGAAGCGACAGCCCGTTAATTACGGATCAGACTAAATTATACATTCGGGATGCTTACGACCATTGTATCCAGATTATCGACATTGTAGAGTCTTTAAAGGAAATTTCGGCCAGTAATCTGGACATGTATCTTTCAATCATCAGCAACAGGATGAACGAGATCATGAAGGTTTTAACCATTATGTCTTCGATCTTTATTCCTTTGACCTTTATAGCAGGAATTTACGGGATGAACTTTGCCCGGCAGGATCCTGTTACCGGTAAGTTGATGCCTGATAACATGCCGGAATTGTATGCACAGCATGGCTATTTGTATACCATGATCATTATGGTGGTCATTGCTGTAGTACAGGTGATTTATTTCTGGAGAAAAGGCTGGTTTAAATAGAATAAGAGGGGGATTTAAGCCAAATTATTTTTACATTCGCGATACATGCAATCTTTTGACCTGGATAAGACCGATGTATCTAAGATAAAATCGGCATTAAGTAGTGGGAATGACGAACACTTAAAAGCTGTTCTTGGGGAATATCATGCCTCTGAGATTGCAATTTTATTTGAGAGCATCACTAAAGAGGATCGCCAGCGGATTATTAATCTTCTTCCTGTAGAAATCGCTTCTGAGGTGATCTCAGAGATGCATGAAGAGGCGCATCCTGAGGAACTGCTTTTGCAGTTACATCCGGAAAAACGTACGGAGATTGTTGAAGAGTTGGATTATGATGATGCGACGGATATCATTTCACAACTGGAGGAACACGAACAAAAGGAGATTCTGGGTGATCTGAGTGAGGATGATGCGTCGGAGATCAGGAATTTGCTTCGTTATGATGAGGATACTGCGGGTGGATTGATGAACACGGAGTTTATCCGGATTAATCTGAACCTCACTAAAAAGGATGCGATTGAAGAGATTATCAGGCAGAGCGAGGAGATTGAAGAATTCTATACCATTTTTGTGGTAGACGACCATAATATTTTCCGTGGAATAGTTTCCTTAAAAGATATTATCAAATCAAAGGGAAATGTACATATTACCGAACTGGTTAAAACGGAAGTGGCCTGGGTATATCCGGATATGGACCAGGAAGAGGTGGCTCGTTTAATTTCACAGTACAACATTACCAGTATTCCTGTAGTTGATCATGAAATGCATTTGCTTGGAAGGGTAACATTTGATGATGTTATCGACGTTCTGGAAGATGAGAATACGGAAGATATCTTAAAAATTTCTGGAGTATCAGAAGATGAGGAATTAAGTGGAAACTGGATAGATGCGGTAAAATCAAGGTTGCCCTGGTTAATCATCAATCTGGCTACAGCTTTTCTGGCTTCGGCGGTGGTACGCTATTTTGAGCCTACACTGGAAAAAATAGCGGTTCTGTCTGCTTACATGACTATTATTGCCGGAATGGGTGGAAATGCAGCGACGCAGGCCCTGGCGGTTACCGTACGAAGAATTTCATTGTACGATTTAACAGATAGTCAGGCGTATCGTACGGTATTGAAAGAGTTTACAGTGGGCCTGATTAATGGTGCAGCGACTGGTCTGATTGTATTGGTTTTTGCGCTGTATTTTGACAGTAATCCTTTGCTCGGTGTGGTAATTTTCCTTGCAATGACCGGAAACCTGGTGATCGCCGGTATTACCGGAGCTGGAATTCCATTGATACTGAAAAGGGTAGGGATAGATCCGGCAATTGCTTCCTCTATTATTATTACCACATTTACGGATGTTTTTGGTTTTTTTCTGCTCCTGGGATTGGCGAGCAAATTGTTGTTGTAAAATTCAGGCCTAAGTTTTCTCAGGCCTGAACATATAGGTTTTAAAGTGCTGTTACTCTCGTTTCTATATTGCCTTTAGTTGCTTTGGAATATGGACAGGCCCGGTGGGCTTTATCGGCTAATTGTTGAGCTTCCTGCTGTGAAATTCCCGGAATATGTACATCCAGATCTGCAGACAGTACAAATGCATTTCCATCTTTATTAAAAGAGACATGTACATTGACGGTAGCTTCAGATACATCTACGCCATCATGTTTGGCTACAGAGCCTAAAGCGCCTAAATAACACGGCCCCCAGGCAGCTGCAAATAATTGTTCAGGATTTGTTGCTCCTCCTTGTCCACCCATTTCTTTAGGTTTTCTAAGATCAAATTCGATTTGTCCGTCGCTTGATTTAATATGCCCGTCGCGGCCACCTTTGGCCAGTACTGAGGCCGTATATACTTTTTCCATAATATTAATTTCTATACTAAAGGAACAAAGTAAGGTGGTACTATGTTTTTAGAATCTGATTTTTTCACTCAGTTTATAAATGTCATAAGCTACTTTCTGAATAAGATCGAGAAGATCGCTGATTACCGAAGAATCGTCTTGAGGGATAGGGCCTGTAACTTCTTCCTTAATTCTGATCAAGGGTACATTGCTGATTTCAGCTTTATAGTTTGTTAAGATTTCTGCAGAGAGATTGATCAGGTAAATGGTGTTTTTGATTACAGGTTGTAATTCTTCAAAATTCTTGAAGCTAAATTTATGTTCTTTATTATATAAGGAAAGGGTAGCCGCATAGGAGGATAGAAGATGGTTCAATGCCGTAAACTGGTGCATTTCCTTCATCAGGATTTGCTTGCTCTTAGGCTCAGAAAACATTCTTTGGAAGAGTGAAGCCAGGTTTGCAGAGGTCACGTATACTTCTTTTCGTGCTACTTTATAATTGGTGAGGTTCTGTTCTTCCTGGAAATATAAACTGGTTACCTGTTCAAAATAGTTCACATTCGCTTTTAAGGTCTCGATCATGGCTTCTTTGAGTTTTTCATATTCCCAGTTTGGAAAGAGGAAATAGCTGGCTATCAGAGCAATTCCGCAACCAATAGCGGTATCAATGATCCTCTCGCTGGCCACTGAAAGACCTCCCATACCAAGGAAATCAAAGAGTACCAGGATATAAGGGGTCATAAAAAGAACACTTACAACATAATTTTTGCGCTGGAAGCTGTAACAGCCCACCATACAAACCAGCAGGATGACAAAAAGGGCATGTCTGTCATGTACAAAGGTAAGAATGAGCATTCCAACCAGGGCGCCAATTGTTGTACCAATGATTCTTTGGTAGTTTCGCTGTTTGGTAAGGCTAAAACCGGGTTTTGAGATCACCAGAATGGTAAGCAGGATCCAGTAACTGTGAGAAGAACCCAGGGATTTAGAAACAATATATCCGATCAGCATAACGATGGCAACTCTTATCGAATGCCTGAAGGTTGATGAACTGAATGTTAAATTCTCCAGCATCAATTTTGGATCTATATTTTGCCTGGTAATGAACTTTTCGGTGTCTATTTGCCTGGCTTTAAGGTTTTTCTTCTCGTTTTTATTGAAGTAGCTGTTGATGGTTTTAACTCTGGCCAGGATATTCTCTATATTGACCTCAATATTTTTCAGCGCTACAATGCCCAGGGTATTGTATTGACCATCTATGTTATTAGACTCTAAATCAATGATTTGTGCTTTTAATTTCGCCACCTGTTCGATCAGGAGGGTAGGCAGGCGAGGAGTACCACCTGTTTTCAAGGAAAAAGCAATTTCGTCTAATTCGTCTGCTATGTTATTGATAACCAACTCATAACTGGTCAAAATACCAATGGAATCAAATTGTTCATGCAAGCGTTTGTAATTGTAATAGGTAGACATGATTTGCTCGAATAAATCAACCATATCAACAAAAACCAGCAGTAAAAAACGGCCTTCAGGCGTCGATTCCCTGACAATTTCACGGGTTTTGAACAAAACTTCTCTTACAGCATCTTGTTTTTCATTAACAAGAACCTGCTGTTGAAGCAATATTGCATAATGATCGTCGTAACTGATGTTCTCGTGGTAAAATTTTGCTTTTGCTCTTAAAAATGAGGCAACTTCATATATGGAATCGCTTAAGGTTTGTTGTACGACACGATATGGACGAAGTCTGTAGATGGAATAGCTGAGCAAGGCATACCAAGAGCCGCCACATAAAATGAGTCCTCCATAGCGTAAAACTTCTTGCCATGGCCTGATATCGTCTACACTCAAAACAATAACCAACAAGGATGCCGTTCCAATTGCAGCAGCACGAGTACCATATAGAAAGAACATAGAAAATACAAAACTGCCTAGAGCGAGCAGAATTCCTGTAAAATAAATATTCCGATTGGTTAAGCCGACTAGTATGGATAATACAAATATTAATCCTGTGGTTACAGCCATTGCATTTCTGCGGTGTATAATTGGCCCCGGTGTATCTACAACGCTCACACATAATGCACCTAAGGACAGCGTCATTCCGAATTTAAGCATTCCAAACTGGGCCAGGATTAATGACGGGCATAAAACTCCAAAAGTGATCCGAAGTCCATCAGCAAAATAAGTACTTAATAAAAAATCATGTATATTTCTTATCGGCTTTTGGAACATATGTGGTGTGTGTGTTTGTTATAGCGTCTGAGAACAATCTTTATGCCGATCTGTTTAATTATAATATATGTTATAATTATTATTATGTTAAGTACGGTATTGTTTGTACCATCCTTCCATCGGATTTACTCTAAAATTCTTCTAATTTCCTTTTAAGCTCCTGTGCCTTGTCTAATCTGTTTTTACGAGTATAAATGTCAATTAAAAGCTGAACTGTAGGTCTGTCATTTGGATTGATTTCATGGGCTTGCAGTAACACGAATTCAGCACGGTTGATTAATGCAGAGAATTCTTGTGCGCGTTTTTCTTTATCGCCTTTTAATGCATCATTGGCATTGTTGACATATACAAGTCCTAACTGGTACAATGCGTCAAAATAATTCTGATCCAGCGCAAGTGCTTTTTTATATGCCAATTCCGCTGTAGAATTGTTGGAGCTGATCTGGTATAAATAACCGTATAGAAAATATAACAGTTTGTTTTTGGATTCTATAGTTAATGATTTCTCAATCACCTGCTTGGCTTGATCGTAACGCTCATTGTCGAGTAGCAAGTTGATGTAATTATTATTGAGATATATATTGTATGGATTAACTTTTAGGCCTTCTTCAAGAATTCTGATGGCTGCTTCCTGCTCAAACTTGGAAGTATATATTCCAGCCATGGATTGAAATACCACAGGATTTTTAATGCCATTGTCTTTTGCGCGTTTAAAATAAAACAATGCACTGTTATAATCATTGATATTTTGAGCACTTAGCGCTGTATTGATTGAAATGACGGTGTCTTTTGGGAAAAAATCACTTACCTCTTTCAATAAAGTAAAGGCTGTTTTGAATTCATTGTTATTATAGGCTTTATTTCCTTTTTCTTGTTTCTTTAGGATAATATTGTAATTTGCCGCATCTGTTAATGCTGTATTGCTTTGGAACTTATCCAGTCTTTTTGCAGAATCTAGTGTTTCTACTGCAGTGGCGTAATACTTCTCGGAATTGGTTTCGTCCTGATCAATCAGGGCCACATATGAACTCAGGTAAGATCTAATAGCCCAGGTTTCTGGCCAGTTTTTTGTTTTTTTGTCTGTTTGAGCGCTTTCTGTAGCCTTCAGCCCCTCTCCTACAACAGTCATTTGTTTATTCTTATCCATTCCACTGGCTATAGCTACCTGAAGTTTTCCAACTGCATTTTGGGCTATTTTGATCTGGCTTGTCTGACTAAAACTTTGATAAGATATAAATACTGATGTCGCTATTAAAAAGAAGGATCTGTTTTTCATTGTATATATTTTTTTAATGGTGATGAAGCTACCATGTGCTACCGTTGGGTTTTGAACAAATTTATATAAAAAAAAAGAGGGATGAAATTTATCCCTCTTTTTTGTATTGCTTTATTATAAAACTAAGGTTTTAATTCGTCTAGTTTTTTCTTAACTGCATCATATTTTGCAGTTTCATTTTTAAAAGCATAAACCCTTTTCAATGCTTCCAACGCTGGAGCGTATTTAGGATCCAGTTCGGATGACTTTAGATAGAAAGGTAATGCTTTATCTAAAAGTGTTGTGATCTGCGTAGTCAAAGCATTAGATTCCTTTATTTTTTTAGGATCTATTTTATTCTTTTTGTTTTGGATCTCTACAGCTTGTTGATAATAAACATCGCCTTTAAGGTACTGGTAAGTTGCATTTTTAGGATCTTTCTCAATGAGTTTGTTTAACATCTCTTCTGATTTAGCGATATCTCCTTTGTTGATGTATAACTGTGTTTCAATCTGGATAAAGTTCTCCGCATCAGGATATTTGGCAGATGCTTCTTTTAATAGAGAGATCGCTCCTACAGTATCTTTAACCTCACTCAGGGATAAATTAATGATCTCAGAATACAAATCTTTAGCATTTGGTGTATTGAAATCAATTATTTTTTTGAAATTCCTGATGGCTTCAGGATAGTTTTTGATATTTCTGGCCATGATACCCGCATTCAGGTACATAGAAGTATCGTTAGGATTTTTGGCGGTAGCTTCATTGAAGAATTTCAAAGCAGAAGCAAAATCCTGTTTGTTATATGCAGTGAATGCACGGATTTTAATTGCATTAGTGATATTGGTTTCCGCATTTGCGATATTTGACTTCTCGTCACCTTTTGTATCTAATTCTTTTGCTTTAACTACAGCTTCTTCAGCGATTTTCTGATTGGCGATAGAGTTATCAAAATTTAAGCTGTCTGAGGCAGCAATAGCAGAAGCAAATAACGCACGATAACTCCATGCTTCAACCATGTTTTTGGATTTTTCATTAGCTATAGCGTTATCTGTATGCTTTAATCCAGAATTTAACGCAGCAAGTGTTTTGTCCAGCGCTGGTTTCTGGCTCATGGTAATCTGGAACAGATTCCATTCTTTTTTTGCATCGGCAACTTCACTCTTTTGTGCATTTGCAAGCGTAGCAGCTCCTACAAACAGTATACTAAAAAGTACTTTTTTCATATTAAATGATTGTTTTTAATGGTTATGAGGCTATTCTTTATGTAGAATAGCCTCATTTTTATAGTTATTGAGATTAATTATTCACTTT
>NZ_QAIL01000295.1 GCF_003061025.1 Pedobacter sp. HMWF019
GAAGGATGCCTCCATAGACCAGATCTTGGATATATCGTTTAAAGACCTGCCCTTAACTTTTACCATCGTTAATAAAAATAATATTGTAGTAAAAAATAAAGAAGAGTCTCTTGCAGACCGGGTGAAGAAATTTTTTTTACCACCTGTAAATATTGTTGGTAAAGTTACCGATGAAGCAGGAAAGCCATTGTCTGGTGTTAATGTTTTGAACAGAAAAACCAAAAGGGTTGCCATCACTAACGGAGAGGGTACGTATGTTATCAAAGCGGAGAAAGGAGATCCTTTGGTTTTTAGTTTTATAGGTTATAAAACTAAAGAGGTAACAGCAGGCGATGGGAATTTGCTAAATGTTGCTCTTGAGCCTAGTGTTTCTGACCTTGATCAGATTGTGGTACTTGGTTATTCACAGCGTAAAGCATCTGAACTGACAGGCGGCGTTCAAAGTATTAAGGGCGATGTATTGCGAAATGGCGTGTCTGGCGTAAATACTCTGGCGATGCTTAAAGGAATAGCAACAGGGCTTTATATCGTGGAACAGGGAGGAAGTGTAGCCACCAGGGGGCAGGTGGTGATGCGTGGGCAAAGCAGCTTTAATGATGCATCCAATACCAATTACGGCCCTTTGATTGTGATAGACGGTGTCATTACCAACGCGTCCAGTTTGCAGGATATTATAGATCCCACCGATATTGAAAGCGTCAATATTCTTCGGGATGCCGCGTCCACTGCAATTTACGGATCTCGCGCTGCACAGGGGGTAATTATGGTGGTAACCAAACGGGGGAAGGAGGGAAAAGTGAATATCAACCTTGGTCTTAATTACGGTAAGGTACAAAACAACCGTTCTGTGCGCTTTATGGATACAGAGGAGGCTACCACCCATATTCGAAAGTCTATGCAAGCCCTGTATGCAGGTACAGCTTCCTTGCGTAATTTGTATCCTGATTTTGATCAGTACTATAATAAAACGCGCACTTTTACAGATGCTGACCTTGCCGTAAATAACCAATGGGACAACAGCGCTTTTTTTAGTGATGGCCATCAAAGTGATGTTAATTTGTCGGTTTCGGCGGGTACAGAAAAAACAAGGATTTACACATCGTTGAACTGGAACAGACAGGATGGAACTTTACTGGATGACAATGTGAACAGAAAAGCACTTCGCATAAATCTTGACCAAAAGATCAATGAGAAGCTGAGCTTCAGTTTAAATACCAATGCACTTTTAGACAAATATATTGCAACAACCAGCGAGAATCAGTACTATCTGTTTGAACCCTGGGTTTCTTCAAACTATTCCAATGGTGCTTTGGCAGATTCAATACCGAATTATATCTACAGAGCTTCCGGATCCCGGCTTACCCAATACTATGACAATCCATTATATTCCCATACTTACAATACCTCAGTAACCAATCGCATGAATCTGATGGGAACCGGTACTTTAAAATATAAAGTTTTGCCATGGCTAAGTTTTCAATCTTCCAATACGATTAATTACACAGATAACAGTGTCAATTCTTATAAGGATCCACGAACATATCGAGGAAGGTATGATGGTTCGGCTTCCAACCGGATCTATATTAATGGATCTCTGGTGCTTAACGATACAAAAAGCAGTTATTTCCTGACTTCCAACTTGATCAATATCAATAAAACATTTGGAGAACACCAGCTGTCTGCGGTGTTGGGACAGGAGTATGGCAGAACACATGCTGAAACTGTGGCCACATCAGCTTATAATACGCCTTACCCAGGAGAGCGGAATCTGGGCGCTTTTTTAACTTATGGTACTTATATCAATAAATTACAGGGAACTATTGCTACGCCTTCTTCGGCAGCACCTGTAGATAAAGCTTCCTTCTCGGTTTTTAGTCAGATCGATGACAGTTATAAATCCCGGTATTTTGCATCGGCTTCTATACGTCGTGATGCGTCTACCAATTTTGGGCTCAATAATCGTTATGGCACATTTTATTCCTTAAGTGGTGGATGGCTAATCTCCAAGGAAGATTTTATGAAAACAATGAGGCCGGTTACCAATCTAAAATTAAGGGCTTCTTATGGTACTTCCGGAAGAGAAGCAGGAGCAGACTATCTGAATTTTTCTACTTATACAGATGCTGTATATTATAATACGACAACGACAGTAGGCTCTACGATCAGTAAACTGGGCAACGATAACATTACCTGGGAAACTACCTACAGCACCAATTTGGGCTTGGATATTGGTTTATTTAATCGCATTAATCTGAGTGTAGATGTTTACAACCGGGATAGTAAAAACCTGTTGCAAAATGTACAGTTGCCAAGTTATGTTGGATTTGCCACGCAGTATCGAAATGTAGGTACGATCAGAAACCGCGGGGTGGATATCCAGCTGTCTACAGATAACATCAAGTCTAAGGATTTTAGCTGGACCATGGCTTTTAACATCAGCTTTAACAAAAATAAACTGGTGGCAATTAAAGGAGATTCTTTACTGGATGGATTTACAGGTGCGTACTACAGGTATATTGGTGATGACATCAATAGCTTAAAAGCCATCAAATATGTTGGTGTGAATCCGGATAATGGCCGCCCTTTGTTTGAACGAGTAATGGCCAATGGAAATGTTCAGATTGTAGACAGCATTGCGCTGGTAAAAAAAGATGGACTAAGGGGTTTTCAGAATGTTGGAAGTGCAACACCTAAGTTTTTTGGAGGATGGACGAATAATTTCAGGTATAAAAATTTCAATTTAAGTGTACTGCTTAATTTCTCCTACGGCAATAAAATCCTGAACAATTCTCTAAGAAGTTTTATGGATCCAACGGCTTGGCAGGCCGGGTTTAATATACCTCAACCAGATAATTCTGTACGGTTCTGGCAAGGTCCCGGAGATACAAATGCCAATTACCCTAATTTCTATGATTTAGCTTTTAGTCAACGGGGAGCTTTAAACATCAACTCTTCACTTCTGTACGTTGATGCCAGTTATATTCGGCTTAGAAATGTTCGTTTAGGGTATGATGTCCCTTCTTCCTTGCTTAAAAAGCTTCGGATCGCCTCATTAAATGTTTACGCCAGTGCTGATAATGTATTTGTGATCAAATCAAAAGATTTGTTTGCAGCTGACCCCGAAGGTGCTACCATTGGAGGTACATCTAACGCTTACAGTGGGACAGGTATTGCCAGTGGTATGCCAAGAAGATTTCTGATCGGTTTGACTGCAGGGTTTTAATCTACAGGATTTGAATATTAAACTAAAATAGACTCCAATGAAACCATTTTTATTTTATACAAAATATATGCTGGCCATGCTGGTTCTGATGGAACTCTCTGCTTGCAAAAAACAACTTGATGCACTTTCTCCGCATAATGTGAATTTCGAAGAGCAGCAATTTTCCAGTCCAAACGGTTATACTAAGGCAACAATCGGAAATTATACCGGGTTGTATTCGGCCTATGAGACACCCTGGTTTAACATTAGCGAATACAGAGGCAATAATGTAAAAATTATTGATGTAACCTCTACCAACAGCAATGCAAATACCCAAAACATAGATGCATTTAATTATACCAATTCAGAGTCTAAAGATTTTGGTTTGTCTAATGCTTTCTGGTTTGCTTCTTATAAAGCTTTACTTGGGGTAAACCTGGTGCTTAAGAATGTTTCGGCAACGGAAACAAACCCAGTGATTTTGCAGGCAAAAGCAGAGAATCTGTTTTTGAGGGCTTTTATTAATTTTAATTTGTTGCGGGTGTATGGAAGACCTTATTATCAGAGCCCCGAAACAAATCCTGGCATTCCTCTGATCCTGGAGCCTTTGAGTTTAAGTTCTACCCCTCCGGCAAGAGCGAGTGTTAAAGACTCCTATACACAGATCATTAATGATCTTAATCAATCTATTGCCTCATTTAAAACAAAAGGAGCGAATAGCTTTGCAAGCAAATACGCTGCTTTTGCCTTGCTTTCCAGGGTATATCTTTACATGAGTGGTACTTTGACCCAAGCCAATGTCAGTAACGCTAAACTTGCCATACAGGCGGCAGATTCCGTGGTGACAAACGGAGGGTACAAATTACTTCAGGCAAATGCCTATGCCAGCTATTATTTGGCAAGCAATCAGGGGAATACAGAAACCATATGGGCAGTTAACCATGAAGCGAGCACAACTTCTTTACCCATTTTATTGATGCAGCCCCAAGGCACGTATGTTGGGCTTTATTCTACAGGTCAGGTCAAACCTTCTCCAGATCTATTGGGCTTGTTACAGTCTGGAGATTTAAGGAAAAACTTCTATTACACAGATATTTATCCAGGCAATACCACAGACCTGTTTAGTACAGGGAAGTTCTTGTACCGGTATTTCAATGGGGTGAATGGGGTATATTATTCTTATGCACCTTTTCACCATTTAAGACTGGCGGAGGTCTATTTGAACCGCGCAGAAGCAAAAGTTAAAAATGGAGATGATGCTGGTGCTTTGTCTGACCTGAATGTCATTCATCAGCGTGCTGGTCTGCAACCTCTATCTGGTTTAGCGGGTCAGGCACTGTTCAATGCTATTTTGCTGGAGAGGAGACTGGAGCTTGCTTTTGAAGGACATAACAGTTATGACTATTTCCGTAACGGTTTACCGATGGTCAGGAATTATAACTCCTTTAATTCTCCGGCGCTAACCATTAATCCTACAGATCCAAAAGTTG
Organism: Pedobacter sp. HMWF019; assembly: GCF_003061025.1. Lineage (GTDB taxonomy): Bacteria > Bacteroidota > Bacteroidia > Sphingobacteriales > Sphingobacteriaceae > Pedobacter. Next base: position 4,693 of record NZ_QAIL01000295.1, read on the forward strand.
TCATGAGGATTTCCCAGGATGTATTGATCGAAAACCCTAACATGGTTCAAAATCCACAATAAAATTATATACCGATAGCTTCATAACCTTTAAAAATCAAATGATATTCTGATGAAAAAAACAATTTACATTCTTTTGTTCCTGCAAAGTGCCGGAACAATGCTTTTTGCTCAGCAGAGCGAGAAGCCATTTACCCTGAAAGGTACAATCAGCGGAAAATCTGTAGATTCTGTAATTTTGAGTTACCGAAACGGAGCAACGAATCAAAATATTACGGAATCAAAAGCCATTTTAAATGGAAGCTTTTCTATTTCAGGAAAGATTAAAGGACCAGTGTCTGCCAGGATCCTTTTTAAGAATACAGGAGAGGAGATTTCCCGTCAGCAATATTGGGAAAGGACCCGCGAGATTTATATTGAACCAGGAACAATTCAGGTATCCGGGGAATCTGCTCCCTTAGAGAAACTTAAGATCACCGGATCCAGGACTCAGCAGGAACTGGATGAACTTAATTTAAAGATACAGCCCATTCGTAAGGAAATGGAGCCTATTACAGATGCACTGAGCAAAGAAAAAGACCATGAAAAAGCAGCAGAAATCAGAGACCGGCTTGAACCTTACAACAACAGAATTAAAAAAGTAACCTATGATTTTTTTGTGGCGCATCCAAACTCGTATGTCACCTTGGATATGATGCGGTTTTATGTGTCGAGAATGGGCTTAGATTCTGTAAAGCAGGTGTATAACCGCTATAACGCAATCGCAAAAGAAAGCGCTCAGGCTAAACTACTTGCCGGAGAGATCAAAAAGATCGAATCTGGTTTACCAGGAAGTACTGCTGCAAATTTTACGGCCAGTGATATGAATGGCAAATCTTTATCTCTATCCGATTTTAAAGGTAAATATGTCATTGTTGATTTTTGGGCGAGCTGGTGTGTACCCTGCAGAAAAGGCAATCCGCATTTGATAGAAGTGTACAATACCTACCATACTAAAGGATTGGAGGTAATTGGTATTTCCGATGACGACCGCAACCCTGAGGCTTGGAAAAAAGCTGTGGCTCAAGATCAGATTGGAATCTGGCACCATGTGCTCAGGGGCTTAAACATGGAACTCAGAATGAAAAATCTACCAAACCCACAAGATATTTCTGAAAAATATGGTATTAGTTCACTTCCTACAAAGATCCTGATTGATCCTACAGGAAAGATCATTGGCAGGTATGGGGACCATAATGGAGGAACTGAAGAAGATCTGGATAAAAAACTGACTTCAGTTTTTCGTCTTTAGTTTGAATTGAAGGACAGTAACCCAGAAAAGGGGGCTGTCCTTTATAATTTTGTTTCATAAAAATCCTGGAGCATATCAAATTCCCCTTTGCGGGCAAAGTTAGCTTTTTCCAAAACACGCTTTGCAGCTGTATTTTTCCGGTTAACCACTGCTCCGATACTTGGTATTCCCTGTGCCAATATTTCGTCAACTATTGGAGGCAGAATTTGCGTCATAATATAGCATCCGGTAGCGTTACTGCTTAGATAAAACTCTATAAAATGCGGATATTTACTGATGACATAGAATTCTTTAGCAACTTCGGGTGAGATCAGATTGATAATCCCAACTACCTTGTCTTGTTTCTTATCTGTAATAAAGTGTACATAATTTCTACCCGAATGATAGTTAACGACCATGGTTTGCAGAAAGATCTCTGCTTCTTCCAAAGAGTTTAATCGTTTTTCCGGAATATATTTCAGGGTCTGGTCATCCGTTAAAATAGAAAACAAATCAGCAACAAGTTGTTCATACCTTTCCAGGTCATCCGGACGAAACGGGTGGATCAGCAGTTCATTATTTTCATAAAAAATGGGCTTCAGCATAGAATTTAAAGGTCATTGGTAGATTGCCAAAATAAACAAATTCTATGGAAACCCATGGGATAAATGACAATACTTATTATCCCTGTTTTCTTACATATTTAGTTAGGATAACGATCACCTGACCTTCAATTTTTCCTTCGATCTGGTCGGTATTGTTTTCCACCAGGCGAATATTCTTAACCACTGTACCTAATTTTGCGCTGAGTTGAGCGCCTTTAACATCTAAAGTTTTGGTTAAAACAATAGTATCTCCGTTTTGAAGTACCCCACCAATGGAATCCCGGTGCAGTTCAATAGGATCTGTATCATTATCAAGACCGCCAGCTGCCTTTGCCCAGGCCAGTCTTTCCTCGTCAAGATACATCATATCCATATTATCCATAGCCCAGCTTTCATTGCTAAGTCTGTTCAGCATACGCCATGAAACTACCTGTACAGCTGGTACATCGCTCCACATGCTGCCGCTAAGACAATTCCAGTGTTTGCTGTCCAATTCTTCTTTCCTCTCAATCTGGTTCAGGCAGGTGGTACAAATCATCATGCAGTTGTCTTCATTGCTACTGGATTGAGGAGGTACTTCATAAAGATGGAGTGGCTCACTGCTTTGACACAATTCACATTTATTTTCACTTCTTTTAAGCAGGTGTTCTTCTAGTCTCATTTTTGTTCTGTTAGTTCAAAGCCGCGAATATACTAGAATTCCAGACAAGTAATCTTTCCATCCATGGTGGTTGCGATCAATCTATTGTCTTTGAGGAAGGATAGAGGATTTACCAATGCATTGGAAAGTTTATGGATCCAGGCCAGTGAGCCATCTTTACGGTTAAAAGCGTAGATGTTTCCAGAATTACTCAATCCAAATACCAGGCCATCATATTCCTGAACTAAAGAAGGCGAAATTTCATAACCCATATTTTTGCCGCTTTTCCATTTTACATCCATCTCATTTGCTTGTGAAGAAATACCCAGTACGTCACCGTCCATAGTTTTTACGTAGACGAGGCTACTATCTGAAGAAATTCCCATCGATTCCCTAACCCTTACTTTGGGATCTCCTTTGCGCCAGATCAGGGCTCCCGTCGTCGCATCGAGGCAGGTCATGTGGCGGTCAGGTGCTACAATAAACAGCCTGTTTCCGGTGATAACCGGAACACAGGAGGCAGGGGAGAACATGCGATTGGTATAACCATCATTCCAGCGCCAGATCAATGCACCGGTATTTTTATTCAGGGCATAAAAAGAATTGCCCCAGCTGCCAAAATAGACCTTGCTATTTTTTATAACTGGTTTACTTTCAGTAAAGCCCTTTACTTCGTTGAATTTCCAGATCAGTTTTCCTGTGCGTAAGTTGTAACATCTGAAATGTCCATCCGAACTGCCGCAAAATACTTTATCGCCATCAATTACAGGTGAAGCAACGATCGGTTTATGCGATGCGGCTTTCCAATTGATTTTTCCAGTAATATTGTCCAGGCAATAGAGATATTTATCTGTGCTTGCAACCACTATAGAGTTTCCTGCTGCATCAGGTGTACTATATATTTTTCCACCTGTTTTTATGCTCCAAACCTTATTACCACTGTTTATGTCATAGGCTTTGATCCAGCCATCCGTATTGGTTACGATAACATGCTGTCCTGAAATTACTGTTCCGGAACCTATGTCACTGTCATCTTGCAGGCTCCAAACCTTTTTGGTACCGGGATATTTTTCGTTTACTTCAAAATTGGGTCGTGGATATTTATCCAAAGTGGTAAAGTCCCTTGGATAGAGTTTTGCTGTTGCCCAGGCATTTGGATTGGTAGCCATACCGGGCTTACGTTCATTATAAAATACGGAATCTTTGGTGATGGTTACAATATTATAGCCACCAATAGAATCTTTCGCGCGGAGGTTTGAACGCCCCATGATTCCGGGGATACCTTCAAAATAAAACAAATGATTGTTGTGACCATGACCGCAAAGGATGAGTTGAATGTTGTGGGTTTTCAACCGGTCAATGCTTTCATACCAATTGTTCAGAGAGGAATCCTGAGGATAGTGGTTCACAAATATAATAGGTGTGGATTTCGGAGTTGCTTTAAGAACGGAATCCAGCCAAACAATGTTCTCCCGTGGAATTTGCCCGGGACTCATCCGCATATTTGGACCGCAATTGGTACCCAGAAATAAAATGCCATTGTGTTTAAAAGAAAAGGTCTCCGAACCAAATACTGTTCTGAAACTATTGCCACCACTTTCTGACCAGCACATATCATGATTACCTGGAATAATGTACCAGGGTTTGTTCAGTTTTTTTAAAATTGATTTGGAAAGCCAGAGTTCTTTGTCTGCACCAAATTCAGTCACATCACCAGTGAGTACTACAAATTCAAGTTCAGGGTTGTTGTTGATGTCATGTACAGTGCGTCTTAAATCCTCTGCACCAGTTTCGCTACCCACATGTGTATCGGTTACATGTGCAAATTTCCAGGGTTTGTTTTGGGCACTAACTTCGAATAGTATCGAAAATAGAAATCCTGTAATAATGAGTATCTTTTTCATGTCGCTAACAATAATACCAATACCATTTATAATAACAGGGATGTTTGGTGTAATTATTTTGTTTCGAACAAATAGAATTTATAGGATAAATTATCTGCTTTCTAATGTGTCAGGATCTGGAAGTGATTTGACTTTTTAAAGTATACTAACTTAGTAG
>NZ_QAIL01000296.1 GCF_003061025.1 Pedobacter sp. HMWF019
GTTAGAGACAGCTTCGGTGTAACTCAAACTATCGCTTCTACTTATTACATGCAGTTCGGAGTTCGTTACAACTTTAACTAATTAAAACATAAGTTTAATAACAAAAAGGGCCGGAGATTATCTCCGGCCCTTTTTGTGTAATTGTATTTCTGAGTTGCAGACCTTAATTTGCTGCAGGAGGTGCAATTGTCTTAAAGAACCCGTTTTGAGTCACTGTAGAAACAGTAGTACCATCTGCTGCATAAGCAGAAGCTCTAAGTGCATAGGTTTTATCAACAGATAAACCCAGAGCACTAAACTTCAACAGAATACTTCCGCTATATACCTGCGTGTTCGGATATGTTGTATCCTGCAAAGTATAACTGATGGTATGATTGGTTACCTTATCAGTGGAAGTGGCGTCGTTCCCATTCCAGGAAGGAAATGTTACCGTTTTAACCACAGTACTGCCTTCTAAAATATCAACTACAAACTTTCCGGTAGGTACTTTGGCTGTAGCGCCAAAATATACCTGTAAAATAGTGGTCAGTGTAAAAGGACTGCTTTGCTGATAACCTAAGCTGCTTAGCTGCAGGTTAGGTAATTTAGGTTCTATACCTGCGATATCTGCTTTTTTGCTGCAAGAGAATAGGGTTAAGGCCAGAAATGCAGTTAAAGCGATACTTATATATTTTTTCATTGTATTTTATTTAAAGTAATTAATCCCTGTCTAATTAGAACATGTATTTAGCACCGATCAGTAAACTCCAGGTTGTGCCCGAAGCTGCATTCTGATAAGGTTGAGTAATCAATTTTCCATTGAACTGGCGAAGATTGTAAGCAGGAACACCATTGGCATCAATACTTGTATAAGTAAGTGGGCTGTTGGTGGTGTTAAATTGTCTGATACCCCAATACTTGCTCAATAAATTTGGAAGGTTGATCACCACCGCACTTAGTTGTAAAGTATGTTTTGTTCCGCCGGTATTGATATAGAAATCCTGAAGGATATTTGCATCAATACGGTTATACCATGGAGAGAATGCGGCATTTCTATCTGCATACTGACCTCTGTGTTTACTTAAATATGGAGAGTTGTTAATAAACTGTTCTAATGCTGCAGCCTGTTGTTGAGGAGTGTAGGTGTAAGCTACACCATTTACTGTGGCTGTATATTGGGTAAATTTCAGATCAGAGGCTCTCTTTGGAATGTACATCAAATCTGAAGAAGCATTACCATCCCCATTAATATCTCCGTTAATTACATAACTGAATGGACTGCTACCTGCTTGACCTTCATAGAACAAACCAATAGTTGTTGCACCATGTTTTAAGTAATTGAACTTGTAAGATGCACTGGCTACAATACGGTGAGGTACATAATTCGCAGAGTTTCTTAGTTCCACATCGTTGGTTGTTCCAACATTAGATGTGGCCGACCAGACACTTGCAGCTGTTGAACCTGCTGTTGAAAAAGCTTCTTTAGATTTGGTGTAGGTATAAGCAATAGAGGCGTTAAAACCATTAAAGAAGTTTTTACTCAATTGTGCAGTTAAAGCAGAAGAATAACCTTCATTTGTATTTTCCAATACGATTACAGAGCCCAGGTTTGGATAAATTGATCTGTCAACGGCTTGAACAGCAGTACCGTTTGTGCCTACATAACGAACTCTGGAACCATCACCCTCGTTAATTACACCTGTAGGTGTTTTCAGATTGGCATTTCTCATTCTGGTCGCATTGATGTCCTTGGTATAGATCGCCTCAAAGGTAGCCGTAAAGCCATTACCCAGATTTTTTTCCACACCTAGATCTGCCCTGAATACCTGAGGGAATTTGAAATTCTGATCTATCACAACTGTTGAATTTTGCAGCGCTGTTCCTGCAACCTGAGGGAATAGATTTGCATAAACAGAAGGATCAGGGCTGAATTTTATGTTTTTCAACTGATCAGCAGTAGCAACACCACCAAAATTGTACATCGCACTGTTGCTTGGGCTGTTGGTTAAGAATACATAAGGGATGCGTCCGGTAAAGATACCCATACCACCACGGATCACTAAAGATTTATCTTCTAATAAACTGGCTCTGAAACCTGCTCGTGGAGAAAGTAAAATCCTTGATTTCGGCCATTTTCCAGTATTGTAACTGGTCATGTTTCCAAGTGCATCTGGTAACTGTAAAGCTGTAATTTGAGGGTTCTCTACTGGATCCTGCAGATAAAGACCTTTATCAGCACGTAAACCATAAGTAATTTTGAAATTATCGCTCACAGCGTACTCATCTTGTGCATATAAACTGATGGTACCTACTTTTAAATTAGCAGAGAAGACCTGGTCTACACCTGGAATCAGAGAATAGTTGTAGGTAAACTGGATTGGTGCCCTGTCATTCAAAAAGTCGTCAAGTGAGTTGTAGATATAAGAACCAGCAGCACCCGGCATAAATGAGTTGCCTATTTTTTGAAACTCGTAATTGATACCACCTGTGATCGTATGTTTGCCAGCATAATAAGTAATGTTGTCATACAAACTAACTGTATTATCAATGATCTCGTTGTATTTGGTGTTTGGATCAGATCCAGCAGAAATATAGTTGTCTCCTGCACCGTTAAAGATATCGATAGTCGGGAATACACCACCTTTTGAAGTACGTGGATTATCGTAGTTTTTAAAGGTTAACAACAATTGGTTAGACAACTTTGGACTGATGGTGCTGTTTAATTCGGCAGTACCAGTACTTACTTTATTTAAGAATCCATAATTTGAATTTTCAAAACCCATGGATTTAAGGCTGAAGCGACCATTTGGCAAACCACCGTTTGCACGTGTTGATGGTAGCCCATTTGCTCCTGTGAAAGTATAAGAACCGCTGTTTGGCGTACCAGAACTATTAATGATCTGATCTGCAGTGGCATGTAAGTAACTATATTTTACGCTCAGTTTGTTTTTATCGTTAATATTCCAGTCTAATTTCAATAACACTTTTGTGTTTTTGTTCTGGAATGCAGGGAAGTTGTCATATACACCTGTCTGATAACCGTATTTTGTATTTAAATAATCAGATACGGCCTTTAAATCTTGAATAGGCGTTGCAGAAACTGTACCTACGCCAGATCCTCCTTTTGGAGAAAAATTAACACCTGGATTGGTTGTTTTTTCTGTTTCGGCGTTAGCAAAAAAGAATAATTTATTTTTGATGATCGGTCCGCCTAAAGTAAAGCCATAAGTCTGGGTGCTTGATTTAGCAACAGCTGCGCTAATATCAACATCACCGATCATAGTTCCGTTAAAGGATTGATTCTTATAATAAGTATAAGCAGATCCATGGAATGTATTTGTTCCGCTTTTAGTTGTTGCAAATACACCAGCTCCTGTAAAACCAGACTGTTTTACGTCAAATGGAGAAATGTTAATGGACAACTCATCGTAAGATTCAATAGAGATCGGCTGTGCACCACCGCCAGGCAATAAATCTGATGAGGTACCGAAGGTATTGTTTAAATTAGCACCGTCAACCGTAATGCTGTTGGATCTGCTGTCGCGACCGGCGAAGCTTGTACCTGTAGATTGAGGTGTGATACGGGTAAAGTCTGTAATACTTCTTGAAAAGGAAGGTAATGTAGCCAAAGCAGTCTTGTTGATGTTGGTGCTGGCACCTGATTTTGCATTGACAATACGTTTGGTTCCGGTAATAGATACTGCATTTAACTGCACACCGCTATCAGATAATACTGCATTCAGTATAAAAGGCTGGCCTAATTCCAGCGTTATATCTGTATAAGTGCTTTTATTGAAACCGACATAAGTCACTTCAATTTTGTAAGGACCTCCAATACGCATACCCGGAATATTGAACAATCCGTCTTTATTGGCAGCGGCTGCATAGGAAGTTCCGGATGGTACGTGTGTCGCTCTGACAGATGCACCCGGCAGGACACCTCCCTTAGCGTCTTTTACGCTCCCGGATACACTACTTGATGTTACCTGTGAAAAGGCAACAGAAGCAGTAAAAAGGAAAAATAAGAAAATGAGTAAAGAGTTTCTCATACTTGATCGTTTTTTTACGTGAATTTTTGTGTTTTGTTTTGGCCGCAAAGATAGGAAATCAGCCTAAGATTTGTTAACTTAATGTTAATAAAATAAGACTTAACATATTGTGTACAAT
>NZ_QAIL01000297.1 GCF_003061025.1 Pedobacter sp. HMWF019
TAAGTGTACTCTACAGTTGTGCACAAAGTAATGTATCCAATAGTTCTGAAAGAGATTATCAGGAAGCGATGGGTTTCTTTAGAAAGAGTTTTATTAATCATTTTCCAGTAAAAAAGAATGGATCCGGAAATGAGAGTAGTATGTTTTCCGCCAAGAGTGAAAAAAAAAACGATTTCAATCTCTTACTTTATCAATATAATGTAAATCAGGATACAATCTATTCAGTATTAAAAAAAATCAGAGACAAAGCTATCGCAGAGTATAAACCTACAGATTCTTGTTTGCTAATTGTCAATCGCTTCGAAACTGCGGGCTCTAAGGATAGTTTAGAAATTCCAATTATTACCGATAGTACTTTGATTAATAGGGATTGCTACAACAAAAAATATCCAGTCCCCAATTTTATTGGTTCACATCAAAATATTATGAATAGGGATTTTAGATTAGATGATAGTTTTACGATCTATGTGCTGGATGCGAAAAAAGTCGATTCGTGGGGAACAGAATTTGCTTTGGGGCCAGATCCTCAAATGCCAAATAATTGGAAAAATGGATACTCGAAAGGAGTCGCAATAAGTAAAAAAAAACAAACAGTAATTTATTGGACTGTTATTTGGTAATCGCTTGAAAATTCGGACAGACATTCCAATCACCTTTGACTCACAACCTAGTTATTGTTTTTATAATTAGAATTAGAAATAAAACCTCCTTCTATTATGCCATACTTATTGACTTTCCATGCACCTAGTATTGCACTTGGAGGAACGTTATCCCTATTTGCATAATTTTCCTCAATTACATATACATAACCGTTGGGGTGTTTTAATGCCTCAAGTTGTGCTCTGGTATCTGGTTTAGTAGGTTTGTTCTTCATCTGGTTTTTCCGATAGTAAAGTTAGCAATAACTTTTTGGACCTAAAAAAAATTGGCAACTATTAATAGTTAATTTATATGATAATTAACTATATGATTGAATATTTTCTAAAGTTAAAACCAGGGTAAGTAACATTATCAATAACTAATGTGAATACTGGTATTTTACTGGATGAATAGAATAAGTGAGCAATAAATAGTTCAAAGGGTATTTATTTGATGACGAACTAACAGCCTTGAATATAGCTAAATTAATAATTTCTGAAAATTAAATTGTATAACGTTATAGCTTTATAGAAAAGGAAAATCAATCTAGTGTTTTTACAAATGCAGCACTTTTAACAGATGGAGTCACTACCTTCGATTTTTTTCCATTAATATTTGGAAACTCGAAATTTAGGGAAATGAGAACTCTGATTTCAAAATTAAATGTAGAGAAGTGAGTTACGAACTAGTACACTAGGTTGTAAACATCGTCGATTGAGTTATTTACCATACAGTAAATTTAATGTAATTGAAGCCCGGTTAAAAACGCCGGGCTTCGTGTTTACTGGAAAAATCCGCTAACATTTCACCTAAAAAATCGCAGAAAAAAATAATTTTCTCCCTATATATTTATGATTTTACACCATCGAAAAATGGAAACCTATTTACTTTTGAAAAGCAAAATAACGCTCTCTGGTTTTTTAAAAGCGATGTAAAGTAGCACGTTCTCAATGTCCATTGTAACCCTACTATGATTCTTTTTATAATGCAGTGC
>NZ_QAIL01000298.1 GCF_003061025.1 Pedobacter sp. HMWF019
TTCCTCGATAATTAACAATGATTTAACATTAGAATTTGCAGTTTTGACTATCCCCGGTCAAACGGGGAATTGATACATATACATGACTAAGAAAAAGGTTCCTTTTTTAAACAGAGAGATTAGCTGGCTATATTTTAATGAGCGGGTTCTGCAGGAAGCCGCGGATGAAAGCGTCCCTTTAATAGAACGAATCAAATTCTTGTCTATATTTTCTTCAAACCTGGAAGAGTTTTACCGCGTCAGGGTGGCCACCATGACGCGGCTTACCAATTTGAACGATAAGACTAAGGCTCTTCTCGGTTTTAACCCCAAAAAGGTACTCAACGAAATCAAAAATATAGTCGTAAAGCAGGAACGTAAGTTTGAACAGCTTTTTCAGGCTACTTTGATTAACGAACTGGCTCAAAACCGTATTTTTATCTTAAATGATACCCAGCTCAATGTGGCAAGAGGTGAATTTGTGCGGAATCATTTTAGAGACCGGATCTTATCTAACCTTGTTCCCATCATGATTGATCTGGATAAACCTTTTCCAGAGCTTAAAGACCGCAACCTTTACTTTTTGGTGCGTCTGTCTAAAAAAGGCTCTAAAAAGAACCAGAAATATGCGCTTATTGAATTGCCTAGTGATCTTCCACGGTTCCTGGTCTTACCAGAAACCAATGGGTTAAAGTTCATTATCCTGGCGGAAGACATCATTAAATATTGTCTGGATGATATCTTTTATGTTTTCAATTATGATGAAATTGAGGCCTTTTCGATACAGGTTACCCGCGATGCGGAGCTGGATATAGACAAGAACATCAGCGATAAGTTTATAGAAGAATTAAAGACAAGCCTCGATAAACGTAAAAAGGGTAAACCCATGCGTTTATTGTACGATACAGAGATGCCCTTCGATATGTTGAGCGTGCTGGTTTCCAAGATGAAAATTGAGGCGGAGAGCCTGATTCCTGGTAATCGATACCATAGGTTTGGAGATTTTATCCGTTTCCCAAATGTAGGCTCCGCAAGTTTAGAGTATCCAACAACGGTACCACTTAAGGTCGCTGGTCTGCACCGCACGGAAAGTATAATCAATAAACTTGCAGAGCGTGATTATCTCATCAATCTGCCTTATCAGTCTTACGACTATATCATCTTGTTTTTAAGAGAAGCGGCCATAGATCCCAAAGTCACGGAGATTAATATTACCCTTTACCGTTTAGCGGAAAACTCTAGGGTAGTTAATGCCCTGATCAATGCTGCAAAAAATGGTAAAAAGGTGAATTGCCTGGTCGAACTGAAAGCGAGATTTGATGAAACAGCCAATATTTACTGGTCTAACAGGTTGGAAGAGGAAGGTGTTAATGTGAATTATGGTTTAACAGACTATAAGGTGCATTCAAAGATCTGCCTGGTGAAAAGAATGGAGCGTGGACGTGCTGTATATTATGCGAATCTGGCCACTGGTAATTTCAATGAGAAAACCGCCAAACTTTATTGCGACCATAGCATTTTTACCGCTAAAAAAGAGATCACTTCTGATCTTTTGAAATTGTTTACTGCTTTAAACAAAAAAACGGTAACCAAAGGCTTTAAACACCTGATCGTTTCTCCACTGGAATCCAGAATAAAATTCTATGAATTGATAGACCGGGAGATCCGCCATGCAAAGGCTTCCAAGCCTGCTTATCTGATTCTGAAAGTAAACAGCCTGGCTGATGAGGGTATTGTAGAAAAATTATACGAGGCAAGCAATGCAGGGGTAAAAATAAAGCTGATTGTGAGAGGAATTTGCTGTCTGGTTCCCGGAATGAAGGGCTACAGTGAAAACATCACAGTAGTCAGCATTATAGATAAGTTTCTGGAACACGCCCGGGTATTTATATACGGTAACAATGGTAAAGAAGAAATGTTCCTGTCTTCGGCCGATTTGATGAGCCGGAATTTTGAACACCGTGTAGAAGTTGGTTTTCCAGTGCTTGATCCCGAAGTTCGGCAGGAGATCAGGGATATTATAGAATTTCAACTTCAGGACAATGTTAAAGCCAGGGACATCAACAAACTGAACAATAATAAATACCACAAAAACAGATTAACCACTAAAGTAAGGGCGCAGGTTCAGACTTATAACTACTTAAAAAATAAACACCAGTAAATTCATGTTAAGATACGCTGCTATAGATATTGGCTCCAATGCGGTCAGGTTACTGATCGCCGATATTACAAAAGACGAGACCGGATATGGTTTTAAGAAAAACACCTTAGTCAGGGTTCCGTTACGTTTGGGAGACGATGCCTTTCTTGATCAGAAGATATCAGACAGGAAAATTGAAGATTTGTTAAAGACCATGACGGCTTTTAAGAATCTGATGGATGTTTATCATGTTACAGAATACCTTGCCTGCGCAACTTCTGCCATGAGGGAAGCTTCAAACGGCGCGGATATCATAGCCAGAGTAAAAAAACAGACCGGACTGACTCTGGAAATTATAGAAGGCCAGCGTGAAGCCAATATCATTTATTCCAATCATATTGAGCAGACCCTGGACGCCAAAAAGAGTTACCTGTATATTGATGTAGGCGGAGGCAGTACGGAACTATCTGTTTTTGTAAACAAGGCGCCTGTGGCTTCCAAATCATTTGATATTGGCACCATTCGTATACTGGACAACCAGGACAAGGAGGAGACCTGGGAAGACATGCGGATATGGGTAAAAGAGCAAACCCGGAATTATAAAAATCTGGCTGGTATAGGCACGGGAGGGAACATTAATAAACTCTTTAAAATGTCTAATGAAAAAGAGGGTACGCCGCTCACTTTCCTGAAGTTAAAGTCGATGTACAACCAACTCAATAGTTATTCTTTAAAAGAGCGGATTAATCTGGTGGGCTTGAATCCTGACCGTGCAGATGTAATTATACCTGCTTGTGAGATCTATATCACCTTACTAAAATGGACAGGCATTAAACAATTGTATGTGCCAAGAGTGGGTATGGCAGATGGAATCATTAATCTGCTGATCGAAGAAAATCTAAGCTAGAGGTAAATCAGAGCGAGATAGACCCCATGATGGCTAACGCTGTGCGGGTTCGTACAAGCATAGTCAGGATATATACCATTCTGGTGGAAAGATATTATTACCTCTATTTCCTTCAGTAAGGATTGTTTTGGGGCGGCCAGTGAATGGATCATCTCACCATTTAATTTGCTTTGCGTGTGGTAAATGCAATTTTCTACAGATACAAAGCCAGTGGAATAGCCGGGGTTAAGTGTTTGTATGGTTGTTTCCAGAGAAGCAGGGGCGTAAATTCTTTGACCTGTTTTTCTGGAATGTACTTTATAGGCGGCCTCTTTCATGCTCCAGAACAACCAGACGAGTTGATTTGGTTGTTTACTTTCCTCAATCAACATTTGTTCTTTTTCAGAACAGATTTTTTGCAGATAACCTTTTCGCATCCAATTGCTTTCTTTTGCTGCAAGCTGCAAATCTACGATGTCATTCCCGGCCAGCCTCATGGAGTTTGGTTTCTATAATTTCAATGGCTGCACGTACATTGAGCATTTTTTCCATAGATAAATTGTCAATCTCGATTCCAAATTCTTCTTCCACATCCAGTACAACATCTACAAGATTTGCAGAGTTGATCTTCAGGTCTTTTAAGAAGTCTGTGTCTTCGTTAATGCTGTCCAGGGCCTCCTTATTTTGGGTGTAGTTGGAAACAATGACTTTCAACCGGGAGAGCAATTCTTCTTTATTCATGATCTATATTTTTTAAAGATGATACAGGCATTAACGTCGCCAAAGCCAAAACTCGCTTTTGCAAGATATTCTATAGGGTGAGACTGATATTGAAGTGGAATTTTTTGAGGATCTATTTGTGCTGCAATATCTGGATGAAGATCCTCGCAGTTGATATTGGGAAATAAAAAGTCTTCTGCTACCTGGAGAACAGAAGCCACACATTCCATGCTGCCCGAGGCACTTAATCCATGGCCGGTCATGCCTTTTAAAGCGTTGATGTACGGGAAATTATCGCCCGAACGACCCAAAGCAGTACACCAGTTGCTGATCTCGGTACTGTCCATCATCGTCGCTGTTAAATGTCCGTTGATGACATCAATCTGGTCCGCATGCAGTCCTGTGTTTTTTAAGGCAGTGCTGATGCAGTTTTGTACGGCTTTGCTATTCGGAGCGGTCATCGTGCCTGTGCCTCTTTGCCCACCCGAGTTAAGGTGGCCACCTAATACTTCTGCATAGATTGTAGCCCCCCGTTCAACAGCACTGTCCAGCGATTCCAGCAGCAGAGCACCTGCTCCACATGCCGGCACAAATCCACTTGCAGAGAGGCTCATTGGTCTTGATCCTTTTTCAGGCGTTTCATTGTGCTTATAAGTGCAAACTTTCATCGCGTCAAAACCTGCCCATATATAGGGACCGCCATCGCTGGTGCTTCCGGCAAGCATCCGTTTTGCTTTTCCAGACTGGATCCGCTCAAAAGCCATTAATACACTTTCCGCACCAGTTGTACACGCAGAAGAATTGGTGCTGACCTGGTTACCTAAACCCAATTTCCCGCCCAGGTAAGCACTTACGCCACTGGCCATGGTCTGCATGACCACACTGCTGCCTAGTTTACGGACCTGCAGTTCATCTATTTTATAAATGGCTTCCCTGAATTTTTCCATGCCTGAAGTCCCTGTGCCGAAAACAGTACCACTGTCCCAATCCGGATCTTCCTTCCTTTCCAGAGAAAGACCCGCATGTTTCCAGGCCTCCATGCCGGCGATTACACCATACAATATACCCTCACTGTTAAAATTTCGAAGCTCAAGGTCTGTAAAACAGGTTGAAATAAGCTCAGCACTCAGTTCCGGCCGGCCGGCAATCTGGCAGGAAAACAGGAGTTCCTGCAGCTGGCTGTGGTGTTTGATACCGGACCTGCCGTTTTTGATGGCCTCCCTGAACATAGGAATTCCTAGGCCATTTGGAGCCACAATGCCAAGTCCGGTAACAACAACCCTGTTAGCCATTTAATTTTGTGGTAACCATACCAGATAAAGTTCCTTTACAAACCACTTCACCAGCTTCGTTCTTCATTTCTACTTTGCAATGCAGTTTCTTGAAACGGAAATAGACTTTTTCAGAAACCACAGTTACCTTTTCGCCAGGGAAAACAGGCTTCATAAAATCAATAGCTGTAGAAGTCAGCATAACATGACTGGAAGCTCCTGAATCAATATAGCCACTTAGATAGATACCCAGACAAACCATTCCAATCTGCGCCATGGTTTCCGTAAGAATTACACCAGGGGTAACCGGGTGGTCTTTAAAGTGGCCTTTATAGAAATCCAGATCTTTGCTAAAAGTGTAAGTTCCTGTTGCACCATTTTCATCGATAGTAAGCAGATCATCAACAAATAAAAATGGGGCACTGTAAGGTAATTTTTCTAAAATTTCTTGTTTGTTCATCATATAAATTTTTGTTTTACCACTGTAACAGTATTCTTTGCGCAGAAAAGCCAGGACCAAAACTAAGCATTAATCCTTTTTCTCCTTTTGATGGTTTTTTGTCCATAAAGCGTTCCAGAACATATAAAACAGTGGCACTCGACATATTTCCGTACAAACGTAACACTTCTTTTGTATCCTCTATATTTTTATCTTCTGCAGCAAACAAAGATTCTACCATTTGCACAATTTTTTTTCCTCCGGGATGAAAGATCAGGTGGTCAATATCTTTAATGCTTAAATGATTTTTGGCCAGGAAAGGGTGGATGATCTGAGGAAAGTGTCCTGCAATAACTTTTGGAACATCAATATCCAGAACCATTTTTAATCCGGAATTGGTTAAAGCAAAGCCCATCATTTGTTCTGCATGGTAAAAGTGGTACATCTCTTCATCTAATATTTCCGGTCCCTGGTCTGCTTCGCAGGAAGATAATAAAACGCAGGCCACCCCATCTCCAAATATGGCTGCGCTAACAATATTGGCCATGGAAAAATCTCCGAGCTGAAAGGTCGCAGTGGGAGATTCTACGGCCACTACGGCGGCGCGTTTACCTGGGTTCGCTTTTAAAAAGTTTTTAGCATAGATCATTCCCGATACGCCGGCCGCACAACCCATTTCTGTAACCGGTAGGCGGACCACATCTTGCCGCATCTGCAATTTATTGATCAGGTAGGCGTCTAAAGAGGGAATCATGATTCCTGTGCAACTTACGGTGATCAGGAAGTCTATATCTCTGGCTTGCCATTTTGCTTTCTCTAAAGCGCCTGCAACGCATTGAGCCGACAACCGTATTCCTTCTCTGATATAAATGTTATTGCGCTCTTCAAAGGAACTGTTGGAAAAGACTTCTTCGGGAGAAAAAAAAGAATAACGTCTGTCTACAGCGGCGTTTTCAAAGATCTTTTTCACCTTTCGGATAAAACGATCTTCTTTTCCCGATAGCCATCCATCCAGGAAGGGTAGGATCTCTGCAGTTTCTCTGGAATGCCCAGGTACTTGTTTATTAACCGTTATTACTTTAGTGCTCATAAGTTTTAATAATCCATTGGTATCTAAATGCCCATTTCCATTGAATACGTTCATTCTTAAGGTGGAGTTGCCTTGAAAAATTTTGAAGGTCTCTTTTTTTAAATCCTTTAAGTATAGAGATCAATCCATCTTCTCTTGACATGTCGTTTAGCCTGAAAACAAAACACAGCGCTTTAAATAAATAATAGGCAGCAGTACTTCTGTGCAAATCATTGATCACAACGCCCAGCCGGCTTTTTTGAGTAAAACCACCTAAAAGAAACAGGATCTCCTGGTCTGTGAAATGATGCAGGGTCAAGGTACACAGTATGATGTCGTAAGTATTTTCTTTACCGATTTCCTCAAAGACATTTGCAGTGTGGTAATGAATATTTTTGTAGTCTTTAGATAATTTTTCCGCATGCTGTACGGTATATGGATTCGCATCTATGCCCAGCAAGTCTAAGGTTAGGCCTTGCCTTGCGGCAAAGTCTGCCAATGTTCTGAGCATATCTCCATTCCCGCAACCAACATCCAGTATACGCATAGATGTTTTGCTGTTGGTTTGGATCAGCTGTTTAACGCCCTGCAAGGTGACTTTATTTCCGCCCAGTAACTGATTGATCTTGGCAATCTTATCCAGTGCGTCTCTCAGGATTTCTCCTTCCATCCCAAAATCATCCATCATCTCTATAGCCTGGCTTCTGTGGCTGGTATTAATCATAAGAAGGTGGCGTAGTTAAAGGTTTACCATGGGTTCTTTTGATCATTTGAGGCAGAAGGGAGGGGAAACGGATCAACGTAGCCATGGCCACGTCTGATAGAACTCCATTTAGCAGAAGAGAGGACAATCTTTTACCGAAGGCCATTCGTTGTTCAAAATTAGCTGTCCACTGCTTAGTGTAGTTTTTTTCCAACTGGAACTGATCGGAAATTCCATGTTGCTGTATAATCAGTTCCGCACAGATTTTTGCACTGTGGATGGCCATTCCCATGCCATTACCGCAAAGCGGATGGATAAGCCCCGCTGCGTCTCCAATCATCAGGACGTGGTCTTTAACCAACTCCTTCTTTTCAAAGCAGATTTGCGCAATAGTGAGGGGACTTTCAAAAGCCAGTTCTGTATGTTCAAAGAGGTGTTTGAGGTGTTTGTTTTTAAAAAGTACCTGTTGTTGAAAGTCTTCCATGTTCTGGTATTTTTTAAACTGATCGTATGCTGTAAGATAACAAATATTAATCAGATTGGTTTCGACTTTCGATACGCCGCAGTACCCACCACTGAAATTATGGAGGGCCACCAGATTGTCTTCAAATTCACCTTTGTAGTGAGCCTTTACGGCCAGCCATGGTGATTTTTGATCGATGAAATGACGGTTAAGTTTTTTGTCTAGCGATGATCTTTTACCAAAGGCTCCAATAAGCAGTGGTGTCTGATGGGTTGCTGTATCTGTTTTTAGACTGAAGCCTTGACTGGAATAGGCGATGTCCAGAATCTTTTCGTTCAATATCTTGCAGCCTTTTTCCAAAGCTTTGGAATATAAGAAATGATCGAAGGCTGCCCGGCTAAGCCCAAATCCGCCAAGCGGAAGATTGCATTCTATCTGCCTGCCTTTAACTGTAGAGATTTGTAACCTTGTAATTTCTTTAGGCTGGAGAATTCCTGGATCTGCATTGAGCCATTGCAGATAGGGGAGCACTTCATTGGAAATGTACTCTCCACATACCTTATGCTGCGGATAAGTGTTTTTTTCAATTACGGTAACCTCGAAACCTGCTTTAAGTAAATGGAGTGCACAGGTTAAACCTGCCAATCCGCCACCTGCTATTATGATATTGTTATTGGCCTGCATATTTAAAAATACGCAAAAAGCAGGTCTTAATGTTTGTTGCACAAAAGAAATCGGCTTAACGTCTGTTCATCTTTAAAAATCATAGCATTTTAAGCCGCGGTCCCTTCTCAGGTTAGGGCGGCTGATGTAGAAACCTACAGAGATCTCATGGCTGCCATAATTGTAGTTCCGTAAGCCATTCAGGGAATAGTCGTAGGAATAACCGATTCTTAAATTAGGTGTTGCAAATAACTCCAGGATCAGGCCCATGGCACTTTCCTTTGGAAGGTCGTTTTGCAGGTTGCTCTTGTTGTAAAGTGTTACAGAGGTTCTGTAAAATGCACCTACCCATACTCTTTCTTTAACCAGGAGGAAAGCATTTAAATCCAATGATGTCGGACCTTTGGTATCATCTTTTAGCAGAATAATAGGTTTGAATCTTAAATCGTCTGAAACCGGAAATTGTGCCCCGGCGGTTAAATAGAAATGGGGTTGTGGTACCAGAATATTGCTGCTGTTGCGCTTTACGGCATATTGTGCCAGTAAATTGGTTGCAGAGAAGCCTGCAAAATAATCATCATTGGAATAATAGACACCGAGTCTTGCATCTGGCAGCAGGGTGGTTTGCGAATTTACCGGAATAGCTCCGTCATCAGGAGTTACGCCATCCAGTTTATTTCCATCTATGCCGAGCTGCATGAAACCTGCGGCTAAACCAAAGGAAAGTTTGGAATTGTCGCCACTGCCCAATTGTAATTTATAGGCGTAATTGGCATAGGCTGTCAATGCGCTTTGAGCCCCGATCTGATCATTTTGTATAATCAAGCCTAAACCAACCCGACCGTCATTTACTGCACCATCGGCAGAAAGGGAAAAAGTTTTGGGTGCACCTTTTACACCTTCCCATTGCGACCGGTACATAGATTGGATATAGACATCTTGTTTATACCCTGCATAAGCAGGGTTGATGTGTAGTCCATTAAATATATACTGCGAAAACTGGCTGTCCTGCTGTGCTTTGCCGGCCAGCACGGAAACCATTGCTGTAATGAGTAAGATGATCCTTTTTATCATTTTTTGAATGCCCTGATTAAGGTGATGTATCCTTTATAAACTTCCCATTTGTCATTGGCAGATTTGACTTTTAGAAGGTAGAAGTAAGTTCCTTCGTTCAGGTCACTTCCGTTCCATTCATTTTTGTATCCTTTTTTGTAGTAGACTGTGCTTCCCCATCTGTTTACGATGGTGATTTCATTGGCTTCATAGTATTCCAATCCTGGAATTTCAAAGGTGTCGTTCCTACCGTCACCGTTAGGTGTAAAGACGTTTGGTATAATGATTCCTGTAATAGATTTACTGTCTGAAGAGCTGTTGTTATTTGGATTAGGGTCTGTTTCATTAGCTATTACTGTAGCCGTATTTCTGATCACACCGGGTTGGGTGGCGATTACTTTTATTTTCAGATCGGCTGTTTGTCCGTTATCCAGCTTAGGCATTTCCCAAAATACGGTGCGGCTAACTGTATTGTAATGTGCCAGTCCCAGGGTAGGGGTGGCCAGTTCCTGGAAGGTCAGCTCAGCAGGAAGTACATCCTGAACCTTTACCATCGTGGCCGCGTCTACGCCATTGTTTTTTACCTGTATGGTGTATTCAAAGGCATCTTTAAGGGTTACTGCCCGGAATTCAGAGTGCTTGGTGACCATCACGTCTGCAGATCGTGGTGTTCCTGTACCCACAGTTACAATAACCGGCGGGGAGATGTCGGAACTACAACCTTCTGTATTGTAGCTGACCACGGTATACTTTCCAGCAAGGAATACGGTATAGCTGGATTGTGTAGCCTGGTCAATAACGTCGCCGTTTCGGAACCATTGATAGCTTGTTGCGTTAACAGAATTTGCCTGCAGGCGGATGGACGATCCTTGTGGGATCGTTACCGTCTGGTCGGTAGATTGCGCAAGGCCTGCTGTTGCGCTTAGCAACAGCAGACTTGACACAAAACTTTTTTTTCTGTTAGACATGAATTTATATTATCGTTAGATTTTAAACCTGGATAATTTTTATTAGAAACTAATTACTGGAGTAGTAGGTTTTGGAGTTACAATTACAGATTTAGCTGTTGTAGTAGCATCACATCCCTTTTTATTGCCAGAGGTATTTATGTTTGAAGGAACAACATATTTCACTGTTGGAGTAAAGGCATAAGTGCCAGCGGAAGCAGTGTTCATTGTAAATGTGCTTGATTTTGCGACATCAGCAATTGTTCCAATATCACTATTTGAAGCTGGTGAACCGCCTTTGGTAACTGCCCAGCTAAACTCATAAGTTACTTCTGCAGGGATAGTAACGCCAGATGGATCTGTTACCGTTGCTACCAAAGCCGATGAAGGAGTTGTGGCGGACGCACAATATGTTGGATTTGTTGGATCTGCAAGCGTTAATGTGATGTCAGGAAGTACAAATATTTTATAATCTGCAGAAACATCACTGGAACATCCAGTAGTTGCCGGATCTCCGGAAATCACCTGTACATTAAAAACGTGTTCGCCGGGAGTTAAAGTGGTAGGGGTTGTAAATGTTGCTCCTGTTGTACCTGTCTGAATGTTATTTGAACCGCCTACAGTTTCTGTCCATCTGAGTGTCTCGCCTGTACCTGGAGTTGGTCCTGTAAGTGTAACTGCTGTTCCCTTACAAGCATAAACCTGATAAGTTTGAGCAAAAGAGTTCGCCGCTAGCAGCATAAATAGAGCTAGAAATGTTGATTTGAGGATTTTCATTTTAGTTTTCATGTCGTTTGTATTTAAGAGTTTATATTAATTTGCTATTGAAATATTTGGCTGATGTGGAGTTGCGTATATATCTATGTTTAATGGTATATCGTTGCTGCATTTACCATTATTAATGGTTAACGTGCCATGATAAGTGTTGGCTGCTACATTGTTGGGCATTGTTATGGAGATAATCCCTCCTGTTAAAGGCGTACTGGTAACCCCAGCCCAACCTGCGGTTGTTGCAGTTGGATCCCACTGTATAGTGTATGAGGTTGGTGAATTTATCGGGTTAGAATAATTTATTTTAAACTCCGTTCTATTTGCACAGATAGGTACAAGGGGTAGTAAGGTGATTGATGGCAGTGGATTAATGGTAACACTGATGGGGTAGGAGTTGGTGCAGGTACTAGTTGTATTGCGTATGATAAAAGTGCCGGTATACGTGCCAACAGGTGCATTAGCGGGGATACTCAACTGAATTGGGCTCGCAGTCAGATCAACGCCGCTTACATTGGTCAAACTTGTTGTATTCCAAATGATATCATATTTGAGGTTACCAGAAGAGACAGCAGTATAAGGTAGGGAGGCGGTCGTAGACCCAGCACATATTGCTGGAATATTTCCTAAAGCGATGGTTGGAAGTGCAGCTACATTCACAGTGAAAGACGTTGAATTAGTACAATGTGTTGTTGCGTTGGTAATGGTATATGTGATATTTGCAGTACCAGGGGTAACACCTTTTACAAATCCTGTGTTATCTACAGTGGCTACTGCGGTGTTGTCGCTGGTCCAACCACCTGGATCTGCACTTGTATTGGTAAATGTATAACCAACACCAACACAAATATTAGCATTACCTATAATTGCTGAAACAGTTGGAAGAGGATTTACGGTAACGGTAACTGGTCCTCTTGTCATTAACCTGCAACCAAATCTTACCGGTTGAATATAGAATGTTTTTGTGCCATCGAATAATGCTGTATTTATAACCGAGGGACTTATGGGCGTTCCACCTGTAGGTACATCATATAATTCGAAGGTGGTGCAGTTATCTGTAGACGCCGGCAGAGGAATGACTTGGCCTTTACAGACAGTAATGGCATTATTTAGATCTGAGGAAGCAAATTTAGTTGTGGTTACTCTTTGAACCTCATGTATGTTAATAGAGGTCAATACGTTTGCAACACCTCCATATAGAATTTCTACCCTGTCATAGGGTTCAGGAGTGGGAGACAGAACAATGGCTGCCCTGGTATTTCCAGACAGTAGTTTAATACTCAGTAATGTACTTGTATTGTCTATTGGTGTCCCTACGGGTACTCCTCCCAAATATCTTTGTATAGAAAATCCAGTTAATAAATTAACCCCCAGTAAGGATGCCCCTGTAGAGGTAATAATTCTTAATGAGTCGCCAGGTAAACTTGGACTCGAGAAGATGATTTGCTCCCTGGCTTGTGCTAATACCCCGGCTCCGCTCAACATCGTGGCATAGGTATTCATGTCTCCATCTACAGAGTTCCATGCATTTTGTACACCAACAGTGACAGTAAGGGCTCCAACACCAATGTCTTTTACCCCATATATTATATCTGTTACATCTCCTTTGGTACAATCAACAGCAGGGGTTGGTGTATAATAGTAAGCATCAAAAACTCTTGCAGATTGAGCTACACTTACCAGAGATCCAAGGACAACCCGGATTCCGTCGTAAGCAACAGGGCCTGTTTTATCCGATGGTGTTATGGTGAATTCCAGGGTGTTATCTCCCGGCAATAACTTTAACAGCGAGGCATTAACTATTTGTGCCGTTCCAATTTCTGTTGTCAAAGTACCGTTTTTCTTAATACCGATTACTGATACGTTGGGTATCAAAGAAAGTACACCGGTACCTAGGCCGAGTTTGATGGTAGCAGGTGTTCCTGCAGCAACAGTATTATTCCAGAATAGGTTTTGCGTTACTGTACCGATACCAAGTAACCCGACGAGACTTGTTAAAGTTGAACTTGTTTTAGGATCTCCGTCTGCAGCTGATGCGTCGTCTGTTACATAACCAGTGATTATGGATGACCAGGTCGTGCTATTTGCATAAACCCTTTTACTGAGCGTTGGGCATGTAGTGGTAGAGTATACTGAGAAGGTAACTGTTGTAGAGTTAATACAAGTTCCATTATCCGCAATAACCTCATAGTTGTATGTTCCTGGGGTAGTGAAGGGGCCAAATGTAGGGTTTGCACCTGTAAATCTTAATGCTCCACTACTGTCGTACCACTTTATAGTAGAAGCAGATGATGTGGCATTAAAAGATATACTACCTCCGGTTGGAACTGTGGTAGCGGTTTGAGTTGTAGAAAGGGTAGGTAAGGGGTTAACTGTCACGGTAACTGGTGTACGGGCAGAGAAAAATTGTCCGCCGTCTGATGCTTCTACATAGTATGTTGTATTACTGGTTAAACTAGGAGAATAGGTTGTACCTGTATTAACCAGATCCCCACCCGTTGCAGCGGTATACCAGTTGTAAGTCATGCTTGCATTCGGGTTGCTTACAGCTATGGATGCCTGGGTACCACTACATGTTGTTACGTTATTTATTGTGGGTGGCGGGATATAAAAAGCATGGTAGAGATTTACATCTGACGCTCCAATTAGCGCTGGAGCAGCTAAAGTGACTTTAACAGCATTGTAAGCCTGCGTGGATTTAATGGCTAAATAGGTACTCCCATCGGTAGCTGTAAAATTGGAAAGGGTAACATTTGCATCTGCAATAGCCGTTCCATCTGCTGCACTTGTTGCATTTGTGTAAGCACTACCTTTGATATTTCCTCCCCCGAGCAGGCCCAACAGGCTATTTGGATCCCCTCCGTATTTTACATAGGTTGTTGTGCCGGCAGGTATAGAAATTGCAGTACCTGAGGTATTGAATTTAAGTTCTTGCCAGGCTGTTGTAGAATTTAAATTGACAAGAACGTCAGTATGAAGCGTTGCATATTGGCTTGTGGAGAGGTTTGTTCCAACAGAGGTAGTTGGGTTTGTTACTGACCATTTGGCGAGAGTTACTACAAGTATAACGGAGCCACTTCCGTTATTTGATTGGTTATCTGCATAAGTTCTTGTTTGCCCGCTTACATTCCCCATCTCCATAATCATTAAAAACACTGTTGCCAGTGCCTGAATCAGGAGAGAATATGGAGCATTTCTTTTGTGCACGCTGAGCGATAAATTAGTTTCCTACTATGCAAGTCCATATAATTTTTTAGATAAAATTTTACGTTCTTTATAGCTTATTCAAACTTATCACAGAAACTTCAACGATTTTCGTTCATTACATTCAGTTTGGAGCTGTATTCAGTGAGACTGGTCGTGATTCATCACTATCCATTATATCTTGAGTTATACTGTATTTGGTTGCTAATCAGTGTGTAAATAGGGGCGGTTAAGTTTTGTTCATTTTATTCAGCGTTTTTAACCGGCATGAACTTACCCGACCGACCAGAATGAAGAATAATTTTGTCCGCTTAAATATACGATTCAGACAGAAAAAATCGTCCCGATCGGCTGTTTGCTTCTATGCTGAAAACTACTCAGGAAAAAGCAATTTTACAGAAAATAGAGCCTATGAATTTATTATCGATCTATCGACAATTCATTTAATTCTATGCAAGAATTGGGCCAATAAATTGTTGTTTGGAAGAGAGCTTAACCTACGGGCAAATTGCTGCTCCGCAATAAAGAGCCACCGCTCTGTAAATAAAATAGGTGTAAAATAGCTTAAAAAAGAAACGGAACCGAAGTCTAGCGACCTGGTCCCGTTCCATTAAATTAACGCTCTCAAGTCAAAGGTAGCAATTTTTATTATACCTGCAAATTTTTTTTATTTTTTATTCGATTGGCATAAATTCTATAGGGTCTTGGATTGGTTTCTAACAGTCAAGTACTTGG